>JAYTQU010000373.1:0-4212 GCA_043746555.1 Pseudomonadota bacterium
CATGCACAGGGAGGAACTTAATGGCACGCAAATCCTCCCTGCACAAGCGCCGCGCGCGTGATCAGACTGTCTCCACTGGTCGAGCGTTGGATGCGTCTCGACTTACTAAGACGGAGACTCATTTCATGGCGGCCACACCTCATGCGACTCACTACCTCACGAACGACGAGGCGGCAGCGTTCTTAAAGCTCTCTCCGCGTACGCTGGAAAAGCAGCGCGTGATCGGCGGCGGACCGCGATTTCGAAAGTTTGGCCGACGTGTTGTCTACGCGATCGCGGACTTGGAGAGTTGGGCGAACGCGCGGGTGTGCGATAGCACCTCGGACCACAACTACTCCAAGCAGCGCTAGCGGACCGTCGGGGGAATCGACGTGTCTGCCGTCACTTCAGCGCATTCTGAGCGCGAAACACTGGATCTATTTCGATCACTTCCGGGCGAACTTGCGCCGCGCGACGTGCAAGACCTCATGACGTATCCGTTCTTTTCGCTGGCGAAGTCAAAGCGCACTGAGCCCATCGACTACCGCTCGGGAGACACCACGGTTCGTGTCGAAGGAACGCACGAGCACGGACTTGCCACGATCTGGGACGCGGACATTCTGATATGGGCGGCTTCGCAAATTGTGGAAGCGCGCGATGGCGGCTTGCAGACGTCGCGGTTGATGACGGCAACACCGTACGAAATCCTGACATTCATCGGGCGCGGAACGTCGGCGCGCGACTACGAACGACTCAAGGCGGCGCTGGATCGCTTGCAATCAACGACCGTGGCAACCTCACTGCGACAACTCAATTCGCGACGCTCGCATCGCTTCTCGTGGATCAACGAATGGAAGGAACACGCGGATGGCGCAGGACGGCCGCGCGGAATCGAACTGATACTGCCGGACTGGTTTTACTCTGCTCTCCTGAGCGACGGCCTTGTGCTGACCATTGACCGCGCGTACTTCATGCTGACCGGCGGTATTGAGCGTTGGTTGTATCGATTGGTGCGCAAACACGGCGGCAAACAATCGGCGGGATGGCGATTTAGTTTTCGACATCTGTATGCAAAGTCTGGAAGCGTCGCCCGTTTTTCCGATTTCGCGGTGGATGTACGAGCCGTTGTCAGACGGCAATCTTTACCCGGCTATCGATTGCGTATCGAGCGCACGCATCGACAGGACGAATGGTTGTTGTTTGCGCCTGCAACGCCGCGCTCTGTCGATCAGGCCATCCGCGAAGCGGCGAAGGCGTTGCGACTTGGGGATAAGCTGTGAAATGCCTCGTGCTATCAGGCGCAAACGCTATCGTGCTATCAGGAGTACGACTCTCGTGCTATCAGGCGCACGGACAGGGTTCAAGTGACTGTTCGAATTCGCAAATCGGTCACCGTAACTCTTATAACTTTAAGACACTCGGATTCCCTCTAACATCGGACGGGCTGTGGATAACCGTTGCGAGTGACGCGCGATTCGAGACAGAACTTAAGAGAGTTTTGCAAAAGACGGATTGGGAGCGCGCTGCAATTGATTTCAGCGCGAGTGTGATCCTTTGCATGTCATGGGCTAAGCACGTACAGAGAGCCTTGCCATGCCCATCCTGACGCGCGTCCGAGTGACTTTCATTCAAGATCGCGTGAATGACTGGCTGCGATTCGGTCGTATCTACAAAGAGCGCGTGATCGATCGGAAGCGGCGTGAAGTGTATTTCACCCCGCATGCTGTCTTTTGCTACATCACGTGGCGAGCAAATGACTACGGAACGACTCAGTGGCGAATCGACATACTGCGCGCCGTTGCACCGGGTGAACGCGCATCACAGGTCAGCGGCGTTGCACCGGGCGCGGAGATTTTGCTGCGCGCCAGCGGCAAGACAAAGGTGCTGCGCGTGCTCGCGTTAATTGATGCAATCGAAGCACAAGATATTCGCTCTGATGCCGTGTCACCGGACTACTGGTGCACGGTTCACAACCAACTCGCCGCAAATCACGAGCCCATTGTGCTGAACGGTCGCGCGCACAACGCCTATCTGTCGCGGAGCCTGCTTTGATGAGCAAGCACCGCATTAGGATTCTCAACGCTGCTGCGCTAGCAGTGACGGTCATTGTGTTCGCAAGTGTTGTTCAGATGCCGTACTACCTGCTGTACAACCCGAGCGAAAGTGCGCCGCGTGGTTGGTATGGCGTGATGCCAATAGGCAACGTGCGCGTGGATGATCTTGTTGTCGTGGACCTACCGGAACCCGTATCGCAGTTCGCCGCAGAGCGACGTTATCTGCCGCGCACTGTGCCGCTGCTCAAACCCGTTGCTGCGGTCAGTGGCATGTCGGTCTGCGAAGCGAACGGTGCGTTGTCGATCAATGGTGTTGGTGTTGCTCGTGCATCTCATCGCGATGGTGTTGGTCGAGTACTTGCTCCGTGGTCCGACTGCCGAAGTCTTGCCGATGACGAGGTCTTTCTCCTAAGTCATCACAGCGATGCCTCGTTTGATAGTCGCTACTTCGGGCCGGTCAATCGCTCGGCGATTCGCGGGCGTGCCATTCCGCTGTGGACGTGGTGATTATTATGCACACGATTAGATGTGTTATCGCTCCAGCGCTGCTGGTCGGCTTTGTTTCATCGTGCAATCGACCTTCACTCTATGTGCAGACCGAGAGCGAACTGCAGTTGGTGGCAAGAGTGGTAGCGGTGAGCGAAGAGGGAGGGCAAGAAAAAAGGCGACAGCGCAGCCGTCGCGTCAAGTCATTGTCTGCACGTTGGTTTGCGATGCGCAGAGTGGGAGCGCGCGTGCGCAGGTCAAAGACCTATCGAGTTGATCACACTAGGCTTTACGTGCGATTCACCCGCTTGAGTACGCTCAACCATGATCGGATTGCGTCATGAGCTCGCGCGATGACGAGGGTTTTCGAGTCAGACTTAGGCCGCCACGAGCGAAGGGCGCTGAGCATTCTCTGAAGTTTGTTGATCGTGTTCTCGCACTCACTGCCAAAGCCGGTGCGACGAGAAGAACGCAACGGTCGCTCGGTCGCAAGAGTGGCGGTGCGAAACGCGGACGCGGCTATGTCGTATCGAAGCTGCTCGGCCACGCCGCGTCGGCTCGAACACGACGAGTCATCATTAAGACACGTCTCGTTGTTCTCAAGCGCGCAGGGCCACGGTCCGTGCAAAAACATTTGCGTTATATTGAACGCGATGGTGTCGGTCGCGGCGGAGAACGAGGTCAAGCCTATGGTCCTATCGACGATGCCGTAGACACGTCTCGCTTTGAGGAACGAGGCCGTGAAGATCGTCATCAATTCCGTTTCATCGTCTCGCCGGAGGATGCTATCGCTATCGGCGACTTAAAGCCGTTTACCCGTACGTTGATGACGCGCATGGAAGGTGACCTCGGAACCAAACTCGAATGGGTAGCAGTCGATCACTGGGACACCGACAATCCTCATACGCATATCGTGCTTCGCGGTAAAGACGAGAGCGGACACGATCTCGTGATCGCCCGAGATTACATCAGTCACGGCATGCGGCTTCAGGCGGGTGAACTCGCGTCCGAGTGGTTGGGTCCGCGAACGGAATCGGAAATTCGACACACACTGCAACGGGAAGTGACTGCCGAACGCTGGACGAGCCTGGATGCCGAGATTCAACGAACGCTAAAGGGTGACTTACTTGAATTGCGCTCCGATGTTTCAACGCAGTGGACACCTGTGCAGCGTTCGCAGGTCTTAGGCCGTCTCTCGCATCTGAAAACGATGGAACTGGCCGAAGAACAATCGCCAGGCGCGTGGAAGGTCGGGCCGCAAACAGAGCCCGCATTGCGCGCGATGGGCGAGCGCGGCGACATCATCCGTACGATGCAACGAACGTTCAGCGCGCAACGGCGCGACTACGCGATCTTTGATCCGCAGAGAAGTGCATCGTCAATCGTCGGGCGAGTGGCGTCTAAAGGGTTGGCCGACGAACTCAGTGATCGCAGTTATGTGATCGTCGATGGCATCGACGGGCGCGCGCACTATGTGGCCTTACCAGAGAGTATCGATGTCGATCAGTGGCCGGTCGGTGGCATCGTTGAAGTCAAAGGCCAGACTGCTCCCCGCGCGGTGGATCGTACGATTGTCGAACTCGCCGACAGCGGAATCTATCGAACCGAAAAGCATCTTTGCCTTGCGAAAGCAGAGGCGACCCACGGACAAGATGCGGAGGCGTTCGTCGGTACACACGTACGCCGACTCGAA
>JAYTQU010000374.1:0-10103 GCA_043746555.1 Pseudomonadota bacterium
CATTTACCGATTAGATCGTTTGGCGTATGAAAGTTGACGGGGGTCACCATGGTAATCAAATTTTTTACATTCTGCGGATGCAACGCCGTGTAACACAGACTGAGCGTTCCGCCCTGGCAAACGCCGACCAGATTAACTTGGGTCTCGCCGCGAATGCGCAGCACCGCTTGTACGCAGTGATGCAAATAACGATTCACGTAGTCGTTCAAGTCCAGATAGCGATCGGAACCGTCCGGCGAACCCCACTCGATCAAGAACACATCGAGATCTTGATTCAATAAACTGCGAATCAGCGAACGATCTTCCTGCAGGTCCATCATCGATGGACGATTGATAAGCGCGTAGCAAATGAGAATCGCCGGACCCGAAGCGAACGCTTCGCCGGCCTTATAGCGATACAGCGTTATTTTATCTTCCGAATACACCGCATCGCGCGGTGTGCAACCCGGCGCAACTTGCTTCGCGTTCGCCAATGCATGTAACGCACCGTTCAATTTTTCGCGATACGCCCGTGCGTCGCTGCGAGCTTGTGCGTCTGAGATATTAAGAAGCGACATCAGCGTTTGCTCCGTGTTGCGCTTTTATCAACCGCGGCTTCGAGCGATTCGATTCGCTCGCGCAGTTCCTTTAGTCGCTTGTGCGTCGAATTCAGTTCCGCGCGCGTCGGCAGGTCGAGCGATTTCAAAAATGCTTCGGCGATCGTCTGCTGCGCGATGCGCAAACGCGTCCCCGCATTAACCAACTCGCCTTGTAGCAGTCCGAACACTTCGCCGCGCGAGTGCTGCGCGAACGCCTGTTCGCCGCACTCTATCCACAGTTCGTAAAGGCGACGCGTATCGGTGACGCTCTCGCCGTTGTTCGCGAGGGACTCAACTTTCGCCGTCAGTAATTCCAGCGCATCGCTATGTATTTTTGCGATCGCCGCGCTCATCTGCCCCGCGATGCGCTGGTAGTCGCCGAGCGCGCGCGACAGTTGCTGCGCGTGAGCTTGGTGTTCGCGAAAATAGCCGACGGGTGCGAGGTCGAGCCAGCGAGCGAAAGGCGGCGTTGGTCCGGGGCTACTGCGATTGCCGAACAACTCGAACACCGCATCGCTTGCGGTCGACACCAAACCGGGAGCGAGTTCCGCAAGTTGACGCGCCAACTCCTGCGCTTGAGGCGACAGACCCTGAATGATCGTTTGCCAAAATTGCGGCGTTTGTTCCGCTGAATTCACAACGGGCGGTACGGGCGCGGCGAACCAGCGTTCCGTGATTTCACGTTGCGCGGCGAGCCAAGCGTCGATGTGGTCGCTCATTGGAAAAACAATCGCCCACGATGGAGCAGTAATTGGGCGGATATTGTGCCTGATTGGCGCGTCCGCCACAGCCGCGAACTCAAGAATTCGTCATTCCGAGTCGTTGGATCGGTATGACCGCGACTCGAAAAACGGCAGGAGTCCAATGCGGCTTGTCGATTACCGAGACAAACTTACTGTACGACTGCATCCTGAAGACATCATTAGCGATCGGGTCATATCGCTCCGATATCCCGCTATAATTGATTGCTCACATCAATAAAAAGACTTTCATGAAGATCTGCTTTGTTGCTTCCGAAGTCGCGCCACTTTCCAAAACCGGCGGACTCGCCGATGTATCCGGCGCACTGCCGCGCCATTTGCACACGCTCGACCACGATGTGCGCATATTTACGCCATTGCACGCCACAATCGATCAATCGCCGTTGCAACTGCAATCGGTACCGGAGTTCACGGATGTGCCTGTGCTTCTTGGAGCACGAGAGTTTCGCTGCTCAGTTCTCACCTGCACACTGCCCGGCTCCGAGGTCCCGATCTACTTGATCGACTGCCCGGCGCTCTACAATCGAACGACTATTTATACCAATGGCGACGATGAACATTTGCGTTTCCTGCTTTTGCAGTTCGTAACGCTGGAGGCGTGCCAGCGATTGAAGTTCGCACCCGACATTCTGCATTGCAACGATTGGCACACGGCGCTGTTACCGTTGTTACTGAAGACGCACTACGGATGGGATCGATTATTCGCTCGCACGCGCACGCTGTTGTCGATTCACAATATCGGATTTCAAGGTCAATTCAGTTCGAGCACTTTGGCAGCGGCGAAACTATCCGACTTCGCAAAGCAACTGGACGCCGAAGATCTAGCCAACGGCCGGATCAATTGGTTGAAAGAAGGCATTCGTCATGCGCATCGCGTATGCACAGTGAGCCCGAGTTACGCGCGCGAAATTTGCGAGCCCGTCGGCGGTCACGGTTTGGACGGCGCGCTAAATGCACGCGGCGATGAAATCGCAGGAACTTTGAATGGCGTCGATTATGCCGAGTGGAATCCGGCATCGGATGCGCGCTTACCGCATTGTTATCGGCCCGCAGACTTGTCGGGAAAGCTGCGCATGAAGCGCGCGCTCCTTAAGTCATGCCACTTGCACGAAAACGACAGAGTCCCGCTGGTCGGGAACATCTCGCGACTCACCAAACAGAAGGGCTTCGACTTGGTGGTTGAAGTCATGCCGGAGCTATTGCAGCAGCGCGAATTTGCGTTTTGTTCGCTGGGCAGCGGTGAGGCGCATTACGAAGACTTTTTCACCGATTTGGCGAATCGTTTTCCGGAGCGCGTGTTCTTCAGTAGAGGTTACGACGAAGATCTCGCACATTGGATCGAAGCCGGCAGCGACATGTTCCTCATGCCGTCGATGTACGAACCTTGCGGTCTCAACCAACTGTACAGCCTAAAATACGGCACGATCCCTATCGTGCGAAGCACCGGCGGCTTGGCGGATTCCGTGCAGATGTGGGATGCAGCAACGCGAAAAGGCACGGGCGTGGTGTTCAACGACTACGATGTACCCGCGATCCGCTGGGCGCTACACACGGCACTCGATTTATTCAAGGATCGCACTGCCTGGTCGCAACTCATGCAGAACGGCATGGCGATGGATTTTTCTTGGGAACGACAGGCGAAAGAATATTTAGCGTTGTATCGAGAAATGGGCGGATCGACGTAGAGACGTTTATTTGCGGCCGAGATCCACCATCCCGCTTTCGCTGAATTTTATTTTTGGACTGAGCGGTAGATCGACCACGACACTGCCTTCGAAGTTGTATTGAATGTCGCGGCGATCGGTGCCGGTAAGCCGTGAGAGCAATCGACCGATGCTGCTGACAAAATTCGTGTGCACCGCGAGATCGAATTCCTGCTCGCCATTGGCTGGCACGACAAACGGGACTTGCGATTCTCCTTCCGCAAAACTATCGCCTTCGAGAAATAGTTTGTAGTCGATTCGTTTGATCGGCAGTGCTCGCGCGTTCGGATTGCTGACGCGCACACGCACCCGAAACTGTTGAGCAAAGACGTCGGCCGATGTCATATTCGCGCCGACAATCGTCAAGCGCGGCGCTTGAAGTTTGCCGGTGATGCACGCGACAAGGAGCGTTGCGACGAGTAACGCCAGTATCGATTTGGAAATTCTCACGATTGACGCTCGATGATCGGCTATGGCGATCGCAGTTTAGACAGCATTTCGCGGGTCGCAAGAACGACGCCCTTCTCGGTGATATAGAAACGCCGCGCGTCGTCTTCGCGATTGACGCCGATCTGAAGGCGATCGGGGACAACGCCCGCCGTGTCGATAATCGCGTTTCGCACGATGCAGCCGTTGCCAATACGCACGTCCGGAAAAAGCAACGAACGCTCGACCACGCTACCGGCTTCAACACGCACGTTGGTGAATAGCAGCGAGTCGCGCACAGTGGCGCCCGAGATGATACAACCGCCCGAGACCATCGAATCCAACGCCATACCGCGTCGCGACTCTTCGTTGAACACGAATTTAGCCGGCGGCTGTTGGCGTTGAAAAGTCCAGATCGGCCATTGTTCGTCGTAGATGTTGAGTTCGGGATTGACGCGAATAAGTTCCATGTTCGCTTCGTAAAATGCATCGACCGTGCCGACATCGCGCCAGTATTTTTGCACGCGACTACGCGTGTCTTGAAACGGATGTGCATACACACGATGCGTATCTATGGCTTTAGGAATAATGTTGCGACCGAAATCATGCTTGGTATCCGGTTGTACTGCGTCTGCTTCGAGCATCTTGTACAGCAACTTGGCGTTGAACACGTAGATGCCCATGGACGCGAGCGCGAGATGCTCGCGTCCGGGAATTCCGTCGGGATGCGCGGGCTTTTCGGCAAACTTCACGATACGCTGCTGCTCGTCGGCCGTCATGACGCCAAAGGCGCGCGCCTCTTCGCAAGGAACCTCCACCACGCCGACCGTGATGTCCGCTTTGCGTTCGACATGCTGCGCAATCATCGGACCGTAATCCATCTTGTAGATGTGATCGCCGGCTAACACCAACACTAATCGCGGACGATGCAGCTTGATGATTTGTAAATTCTGAAACAGCGAATCGGCCGTACCGCGATACCACTGATCGCCAAGCTGTTGTTGGGCCGGAATCACTTCAATGAACTCACCGAATTCACCGCCCAAAAAACCCCAGCCGCGTTGCATATGCTTGATCAACGAGTGCGCTTTGTATTGCGTCATCACGCTGATGCGTCGAATGCCGGAGTTGACGCAATTGGACAACACAAAATCGATGATGCGAAACTTGCCGCCGAAATGAGTCGCCGGCTTGCAACGATGATCGGTCAAAGCTTTTAGGCGTTCGCCGCGACCGCCCGCCATCACGACAGCGAGCGTGCTGTGAGTTAGACGACTAACATAGCGACGCGTCGGAACGCTCTGTTGGAATGGCGTAGCAACATTGTTTTCGGGCATGATGGGAACCTTACCATGCCGCAGTGAATCGCCCAACCTCGATAAGCTCTAATGACGCCAATTTTTTTTATTCGGCATACGATGCGTCTAGCGGTTCTGCTGACGCTGTCGATGGGGGCGCAAGCGGGCGACGGCAAAAGCGCGGAGAAGCCGATAGCGCCACTTCGCTGTCTAGCCGACGGTCGCGGTTTTTTTCGCGCACGCATCGGCGGATCGATAAAGGCCGAACTCGACTGGAACAACGACGGCACCGAATGCACCGGCGACACTCGTCCAAGCGGCGGCGTACGCATGCGGTTCAGTCACGCATTCGGGAAGGCGGGCGAACAACTGGTTTTCGTTTTCGGCATTCCGTCATTGCGAGAAGGACAGCCCGACCGCAATTTACCGGTAAACCTCACCGTCATTCGTCAAGGAGCCGGACAGTTCTTCGGTACGACCGGCGACGATAAATGCACGATCGATGCGTTGAACCAGGAAGCCATCGTCGGCATTCCGCATCGCAGTCGCAGCTATCGCGTGATTGCGCGAGGATTTTGCATGCAACCGGCGCCGTCGATTAGCGGCAAAGGCGCGGTGTTACTCACACGCTTTGATTTTTCCGGACGAGTCGATTTCAACGAAGAAGATGATGCGACCGACGTACTCAAGGCTCGATGAACTAACCGTTTAAGCTCCGGGTCAATAGCATATGAAAAAACTTTTCCTCGGCCTAGGTCTGTTGCTCGCTGCTGTCGCTGCAACGGCCGACTCGCCGCTCCCGCTCTCCGCTTTTCCACAATCGACATTGGAAATTGCGACGCCCGATGCGCGCCTGCATCGCTTCAATATTTGGGTGGCCGACAACGATCGATTGCGTGAGCAGGGGTTTATGTTCATCAAACATATCGACGACAATGCCGGCATGTTGTTTGTTTACTCCGAGCCTCATCGCATCGCAATGTGGATGGAAAACACCCTGATTCCACTCGACATGCTATTCATTCGAAGCGACGGCCGCGTTGTCAGCATTGCCAAAACCGCGACGCCCTTATCGCTGAAGACCATCGAATCTACCGAAGACGTTGTCGCCGCCTTGGAATTGAAAGGCGGAACTGCGGCCGCATTGAATATTCACAAAGGCGCGATTGTCATCCATCCATTTTTTTCCAAGACAAAGACACGATAGCCGTTACTTGCGAAATCGCTATAGCATGCGTCACGGGCGCGGCTTGATTTGCAGCGCCGCCGAATGAACGAAGGCTTGCTCGCGCGGTCTCGCCCACGCTGTCGGATCGGCTTTCCACGCGACACGCCGGATACACTTGCCAGAGCATTTTAATGTCATCACGAACAACTACGGTCGCCGATATTCGCCATTCGCATGCAACGTCATCGCGCCCTGACCAAAGTCGGCCTGTGCGCTCTCATCCGGCATGTACTCAAGCACATCAAACCGCTCCGGCTCACGCACCTTGAGCGTACTCGTACTAACAAATCGCTTCACCCAGTTCTACACTTGCGCAAAGCCATACTCGGTAATCAAATCCTGATAAATGCTCACCGCGTTGCGACCGAGGTGCACCTGCGCTGCAATTCACTCTCGATGCCGCTCACACGCGGAAGGCGTGCGCAGTGACGATGATGTTGCGGTAGAGGTAACTGCGCCCGGTGAAGACCGCAACAAAAAACCCGATGGTCGGCGTGGGGGAATTCGAAGTGGTCGCTTGCCGGACGCGCTGATACGCGCGAATGGTTGATTGCAAACGGGATTTCAAGACGTTCACCCCTCGCCTCCTCATGCGAGGGAAGCACCGTAACGTCCCGCCGCAGCGCTAACTCAGCGCTGGTGCATAAGCGTCAATTGGGAAAATTTAACGTACTTACAGATGGAGCAGTTTCGGTGGCCGCCGGGGTAACTGGCCAATTTGTTCCTTTCATACTCTGGCGAATGTATCGAGAGTTTGACCAGCGATCAATCCGCGAAGGAATTTGAATTTTAGGAAGGGTTTTTCCAACAGCCATCCAATCCTGTTGCCAAAACAAAAATTCAAGTCCTAATTTCCATTGAGCGCGGCCGTTTCGCGAAGCGGTGACTCGTCGGGCTCCACAAGGCGGAGCCTGCCGCTGGCTCTTCGACTCGTGCTTCGCACTTCCTTGTCTCATTGATCGAATCCGGCATAACAAAGGTCGCAGAATCGTGTTCAGTGCTAACGCTCGCTGGTGGATCTACCGGATATCGAGATCGCAGCAGGAATCGCCAACGCGGTTTTTGTACCGGGCGGTTGAATCACTTAGACAAAGTAATGATGACGAGCCGGCTCTATATGGAGAGATTTTTTGCTGCATCGGAAAATTGGGCTTCGCGATAATAATAGGAACTCGGTCGTCCACCGTAGTAGACACGAAGCAAGTTTGGTTCACTATTACGCTGACCCGGCCGAGCCGGAAAGTGCCAGCCGTGTGGCACAGAATCAGGCCTATCGATGAACGATATTCTAGCCGCCGGGCTTTTGTGAAAAAGGCGACCCGCGAAACATTCGGGGCCGCCTTTTAACTAACTAACAAACAAACTGGACGAAGGAAAGCTATTCGAACATTAGAACTTGGCAGTCACCGCCAAGAAGACCTGACGACCCAACGCATCGTAGGTCGAGTACGTGTTGGCTGCGCCGCCGGAAGTGATTTCGAAAGTCGCGAGCGGTGGATCTTTGTCGAGCAAGTTGTTAATGCCGCCGCGCAGTTCGACTTCCTTGCTCACTGTCCAAGTCGCCGAGAGATCCAAATAACTGAAAGACGGTAGCCGCGCGTTAAACGAGTTATACGCGCCAAATGCAGAGAATTGCAGCGTGGGATCGGGGTCGTTATTGTCCAGATTGACCGCACCCAAGTAACGCCAAGTTAGCGAAGTACTCAAGTCATCCCACGGCGTCACCCATGTCGTGCGGAAATTGTGGTGCCACTTGGGATTGATCGTCTGACAAGTGGAACCGAACAAGCCGGCGCAATCGTAGGTGTGCGCGCCGGGCAACGGCGTGCTGGTGGTCTTCAACAAATACGCGCCATTCAGTCCGAACAACAACGCGCCCCAGTTCGGCAGATTGAGTTTGTACGCGCCTTGAAGGTCGATACCGCTGACTTCGGCCGCGCCGATGTTGATATTGGTTTGAATTAGATAACCGCCGCCACCGATGTTGTTGCCCGTCAGGCTAAACGTATTTCCTTGTCGAACAATCTGCGAGCAATACGTTGGATCGCCCGAGTCCAGGCAACGCTTGAGAAGATCGTTCGCGGGAAGTACGCCGATGGCACCGGTGAGTTTGATGTCGTAGTAGTCGATGCTGCCGGTCAGATTCGGAATGGCGCTGGGCGTGAACGTCAAACCATAACTATACGAATCGGATTTTTCCGGTTGTAGATTGGGATTGCCGCCGGTCAATTGCGAAAGCTGCCCCAATGCCGCTTGCGGAATGTTGTTGGTCTTTCCGCCGTTGCCGTACGCGGCGGTGAACAAAGCCGCTTGCGCGGGCGCAACCGTACGCAAACAATCCACCAACGATCGCGTTGCAGGAAGCTTCGCGCCTGGATTGGCCGGATCGGGTGTTGCGGCACAGGGATCGTTGCCCAATTGAATCAAACCGACCAGTTGCGGATTGTACAACTCAACAATCTTCGCGGCGCGAATCGCGCGCTGATAAGAGCCGCGAAAACGAACGTCGTCGATCGGTGCGTATTGCACTTCGAACTTGTAGGTGTTCACGGCACCCGACGTGGAATAGTCGGAACGCCGAAATCCCGTATCGAACACCAAATCTTTCGCACCTGTTTTTCCTTGCACGAGCGGCGCACGTACTTCAATAAACTGTTCGCTTACTGAGAGACTATTATCGAGCGCGACCGCCGCGCTGCCGAAGCCCGACAATTGACCGCTCAACTCCCCGGAGTCGGGTTTGAATGCTTGGTTCTCGTTACGATTTTCGACACCGACATTCACGCCGATTCCGTCATTCGCCGTCGGCAACTTGATGCCGTATTCGCCGAGTTGCCCGGTGACGTCAGCGTGAATCGTCCGCAAGGTGGTCGAACCGTAGCCGGTGCCATCCAAATACAAATAGCTGAGCTGCGTCGGTGTCACGCCGCCGTCGGAGAAAATGTTATAGGGAACGCACGGCGAACCGCTAATGCAAACCGGGTTAGCTCGCGTGCCCGTCACTAACAACGCCTTGTCGATAGCGGCGAAATTCAAGTACCGACTATTGTCGTTGTAAAATGTCGTGTAGTAAAACTGTCCATAAAGATCGTAACTCCATGCGTTTGCAAACTCGCCCCTTGAACCGACCACTGCGCGGTAGTTGGTGTGCTCGTAATCCGAGAAGCGCCCGCCGCCCTCGACATTCCGGCGTCCGATTTCCACATTCGCCGTGACCGATCCAGGGGTCGCCGCATCTGCCGCGATGGCGGCGGGTGAACACAGAATGGCCGCTTGCTGAGGGCTCAACAACGGATTGCTGCAATTAATATTATAGTTGCCGCTCAGCGCATCGTTAGGATTGCTGGCGCGAAATAATGCGCTTGGTGCGATTTCCTGGTGCGTGCGATCGTTCATGAAACTGAATTCCGCATAAGGCTTGATGTAGTTATTAAGATCGACATGCGCGGTAAAACCCGCGGTATAGCGATCGTCTTGACGCGCCAAATAGATGTAGGGCTGCGCATTGAATGCCGCCGGTGGGTTGGTTGGCACCGACCCGCGTGGTACGAATGAGTTTCCTAATACCGAATACACCGTCGTATTCGCATTCGGTCCCGTCAACGGATTAAAGAAATTCGAGTTGGAAGATCCCGCGCAAATCGCTCCGTCGTGATTGTTATTCGAATTCAATTGGCAACCGCCGAAGTCGCGATCGCCGCTGCGCACCGGATCGGTGTGAAGATAGCCGAAGTACGCCGTGACATTGCCGTCGCCGTCGGCGAAATTCGCACCGAGCAAAAGATTGATCGATTTATTGCGACCGTCGGTCGACGTACCGGTTAGCGGCGTGCCGCCGGAAGCACTTACTGCGTTTTGTGCAAACGAATTGTGATTGGCGTGGATGTTTTCACCGAGCTGGCCGTCGAATTGCAATCCTTGAAAGTCTTTCTTCATGATGAAGTTGACTACTCCGCCGATTGCATCCGACCCATAGACGGCCGATGCGCCTCCAGTGACTACATCGACTCGTTCTACAAGTGCCGCCGGGATTTGATCGAGATCGGCGCCGGGCGATTGAATAAATGTATAGGGCGAGCCGATGCCGAGACGTCGGCCGTTCACCAACA
>JAYTQU010000375.1:0-24674 GCA_043746555.1 Pseudomonadota bacterium
CAACGATGTGGAAAAGTGGCGACCGATTTTCGCCGCGCAAGAGTTATATTCGAAGGCGATCGACAAGTCTGGATTGCAGGCGGGCAATGTCGTCTGGCCCGCGGTCGAGAAAATGGCGAAGAAGAACAAACTCAAATTCATCACGCCGAAAATAAAAGTCGAGATCGACAAACCGCGCGCGATGATTAAGGAATTTAAGAAATCTGAATTGACCGATCTTGATTGCTTCGCTAAAACGATCGAGCGTCTCGAAACCGATTTGGACGCGATGCGCGCTCGCGCGAACGCTTGGGCGACGGGCGATGTCGAAGCACTACGAAAGATGACGCACGTCGATCAAGTCGGCGCGTGCATCGAAGCGGTGATGAATGCGCAAATTGTCCAAGAACGCGGCTATCAAGCTTTGCCGGCACAATTGGCCCAGGCATGGGTTGCCGCGGCGGAGACCGCATTGGCGCAGAACCCGTCGACATTCGCGGTGTTATCGATCGACGAGATTCTGAAGCCCGACGGCTACGTGGCGAAGTTACGTTCCAAGGGATACGAGGTCGAGGAGCCGTAAGCGCTGTATCGAGAGATCGCGGCGTTTGGGTTGTCAACCAACCTGATAATTAGAGACGCCGGCCGCAATTTGCGGTTTACCGTTGCTCGCCCGTGCCGGCTCCTGTATTCTTCGCGCCCCCGTAAACGGGCCGAGTCCGTTGACTCGACTGAAACGGGTTTCTCCTTGCCGCGCTGGGCTACTCGATCCTAGTCGGCTTATCCCATAGGGAGTTTACAATGCGACATTACGAGATTGTGTTTCTGGTTCATCCAGACCAGAGCGAACAGGTTCCGGCCATGCTGGAACGATACAAGGGCATGATCACCGCCGGCGGCGGCGCTATTCATCGCCAAGAAGATTGGGGCCGACGTCAGTTGGCGTATCCGATCAACAAAATCCATAAAGCGCACTACATTTTGCTCAACATCGAATGCGATTCGAAGACGTTGAATGAGCTGACGGGCTCGTTCCGCTTTAGCGACGCGGTGCTGCGCCATCTCGTAGTCAAGATGGAAAAAGCCGAAACCGAAGCCTCGCCGATGGCGAAGGGCGAGGAAGAAGCGCGCGAAGCGGCGTTTCGCGACGATGGCGATGATGACGGCGTCTCTGCTAATTAGTAGCAACCGGACAGTCGCTAGCCGCGCTTAACAAACCAATTTCGGAGAGCTATCTATGTCACGTTTTTTTCGCCGTCGCAAATTTTGCCGATTTACCGCCGAAGGCATCGAGCGGATCGACTATAAAGACCTCGGAATGTTGAAGGCTTATATCACTGAGACCGGCAAAATCGTGCCGAGTCGTATTACGGGTACGAAGTCTAACTATCAGCGTCAATTGGCGGTGGCCGTGAAACGCGCACGCTACTTGGCATTGTTGCCGTACACGGATCAGCATTAAGTAGAGGTTATTCGCGCGCAACGCAGGAGCCGCGCGCGGCGCATCATGCATCGCGCTTTCGCTGGGTGGCTGATCGGTAAACCTTGGCGGGCGTTTTTGCTGACCGCCATTTTCGGCGTGTTATCGCCACAGGGGTTGTCGCCGCTCTCGGTTGTGGCGGGCGCGATTCCCGTGCTGCTGTTGCTGTCGCGCGATGCTCGATTCGGATTGCAGGCGGCGTTAGGCGGTAGTGTCGCGGTGTCGGCCGTGCTGTTGGCTAGTCGACAGTCGGTATTGGAAAGTTTAGCGAGCGTCGCGTTGTTGTTTCTCGCGCCGATAGGATTGGCGATGCTACTGCAGCGAACCGGTTCGTTGCGCTGGTGCTTTCAGATTGCGGTACTCGCGGCGGGATTGCTATTGGTCGGGATTTATGTGGGCGTTGACGCGCCTGTTGCGCTTTGGCGGCAGTTACTACTGGCGGCTGTGCAGGAAGTGACGCAGTCCGGATTGATAGCCGACGATCAAACGGTTTTGCAATCGCTGGCGCACACGAATTGGGGAACCTACGTGGCGCTATGGTTGGTGACCGTGTTCGGCGCGCTTTCATTAGGCAGTTGGTGGCAGTCGCTGATAAAGTCGCCAGGCGCGTTCGGGAGAGAGTTTCAGCAATTGCGCTTGGGCGCTGTGCTGGGTTTGCTATCGGTGTTGTCGGTGTGCGCGGCATTTGCATTCGACAAACTAAATGTCGATGCGCCGCTGGTCGATGCGCTGGTGTGGGTGGCCACCGTTGCATTGGCGTGTCAGGGGTTGTCTGCGGTGCATCGTCTCAAAGCAAGCGGTCGCGTCGGCCGCGGCTGGTTAACGGCCACGTACGTGCTGTTGATTTTGCCGCTGACCATGTTGTTTGTGGTCATGCTGTTGGCGGGTTGGGGCGTTGCCGATAATTGGCGACGCCGCGCGTGACTCGCGGGTAAGTCTTAGGTAAAACGGTTTCTTCGATCATTGGGGTAGTGCGATGCAAGTCATTCTGCTGCAGAAAGTTGCCAATCTCGGCAACATCGGCGACTTGGTAAAGGTCAAGTCGGGTTATGGCCGCAATTTCCTTTTGCCTAAGGGCAAGGCGACGATTGCAACCAAAGACAACGTTGCGAAATTCGAAGCGCGCCGCGCCGAATTCGAGAAAGCGGCTCGCGATGAGTTTGACGCGGCGCAAGCGCGTGGCGAGAAGCTTAAAGGTCTCAAGATCACGGTGGCGGCGAAAGCGGGCACGGAAGGCAAGCTGTTCGGGTCCGTTGGGACGTCGGACATTGCCGAAGCGGCATCTCGCGCGGGATTCAAGGTGGAGCGGGCCGAAGTCGATCTGCAAGGCGGCTTGCTTCGCAACGTCGGCGAACATTCCGTGCGCGTGCACTTGCACACCGACGTCATTGTGGAATTGATCGTCGATGTGATTCCCGAAGAATAAGCGGACGGCACCAGACCTTTGCATCACTGATGCCCGACAAGTTATTCGCGATGCGATTCGCGATGCGTTTAAAGTGAGGTTGTCTTGCGCGTGGTAGAACGGTCGATCGCTAGGGTAGTCGTGCCATTCTGTTGCGGTTTCTCGCACTAGATCCGCGCGTGGCCGACTCAGATGAAAGAGGGAACCTCACGCGTCTGACGCGAAGGAATCGCGATACCGACGCAACCGATGCGGTGCGCGTGCCGCCGCATTCGGTCGAAGCCGAGCAAGCCGTGCTCGGCGGGCTGATGCTCGATAACAGTACCTGGGATGCAATCGCCGATCGCCTAGTCGCCGACGATTTTTATCGTCGCGATCATCAACTCATCTTCGCCGCCATTTCCGAACTTGCGGGTCGCAGCGAACCGTGCGATGCCGTCACGCTGTCGCAATTTCTCGAGCGTCGCAGTCAAGGAGCCGAGACCGGCGGACTTGGATATCTCGGTACGCTCGCCAGCAACACTCCCAGTGCCGCGAATATTCGCGCATACGCCGATATTGTTCACGAGCGCGCCCAATTGCGCGCGCTAGTTCGCGTGGGCGGACAAATTGCCGGCAGTGTCTACGAGAGCGATGGGCGCACCGTCAGCGAACTCGTGGATGAAGCGGAGCAACGCGTTTTCCAAATCGCAGAAGGCAGTCGTAAGGGCTCCGGATTCGTCGCGTTGCGCGACGAATTGGGTGCCGTCGTCGATCGTCTAGATATGCTGCATCAATCGCAGGGTAAACTCACCGGCGTCAGCACCGGCTTTCAAAAGCTCGATGAGATGACGGGCGGGTTGCAAGCGGGCGATCTGATCGTCGTCGCGGGTCGGCCGTCGATGGGTAAGACGACGCTGGCGATTAACATCGCGGAAAATGCGGCATTCGGCGCGCAAACCAAAGTCGCGGTGTTTAGTATGGAAATGTCGCGCGAACAATTGGCGTTTCGCATGATCTCGTCGCTTGGGCATGTCGATCAATCGCATTTGCGTCGCGGTCCGTATCACGACGAAGACTGGGCGCGTATCACCAGTGCGATTAATCAAATGCGCACTGCGCCAATCTTTATCGACGATTCCGGAGCGCTCACGCCGACCGAAGTACGCGCGCGCGCGCGGCGCCTAAAGCGCGAGCACGGGCTGGGGTTAATCGTCATTGATTACTTGCAACTGATGCAGGTCGCGGGCACGAAGGAGAATCGCGCGACGGAAATTTCCGAGATCTCGCGATCGCTGAAGGCGTTAGCGAAAGAATTGAAGGTGCCGGTCATTGCGCTTTCGCAGCTTAATCGTAGCGTCGAACAGCGCACCGACAAAAAGCCCGTGATGTCCGACTTGCGCGAGTCCGGCGCTATCGAGCAAGACGCCGATCTCATCATGATGATCTATCGCGAAGAAGTGTACGACCCGAATACGACTCGCAAAGGTCAAGCGGACGTCATTATCGCCAAGCAACGTAACGGTCCCGTGGGCGAGGTATTGCTCACGTTCCTCGGCAAGTACACGAAGTTCACCGACTTTGTTCCCGAGTCCTACGGCGACGGCGTATTTCGCTGATATTGGCCATGACTCTGAGAGATAGCGAGTTCGGTCCGCGAGCGGTCATCGACACGGACGCGCTAAAACACAATTTGAGTGTTGTGCGGTTGCGCGCGCCGCAGTCGAAAGTGATGGCGGTGGTGAAAGCAAACGCCTACGGTCACGGCATCGTGCCGACGGCGCGCGCACTCATCGGCGCCGATGCGTTTGGCGTGGCGCGACTGCCGGAGGCGCTCGCGTTGCGCGCGGCCGGCCTTGCACACCCCATCGTATTGCTGGAAGGTGTGTTTAGTCGCGACGAAATCGATGCTGCGGCGGCGCATCGATTGGAAATCGTCGTGCATTCATTCGAGCAACTGGACTTGCTAGAGCGCTGGCGCGGATCGCGCACTTTGCGCGCCTGGATCAAAATCGATACGGGAATGAATCGGTTGGGTTTCCGACTCGATGATTTCGCTTTGGCGCTGCAACGCTTACGAGCTTGTACGGCTTTGCGCGACGCGCCGCGTTTGATGACGCACCTGGCCTGTGCGGATGCGATCGACGATGCGCGAACCAACACACAAATCGCTAGGTTTCGAAAAATCGCCGACGTGCTGAGGTTGGAGCGCAGCATCGCAAATTCCGCTGGTCTACTCGCGTGGCCCGACGCACGTGTCGAATGGGTTCGTCCCGGATTGATGCTGTACGGGATCGCGCCATTTTCCGCGCAAATGGGCGCAGAACTCGGATTGCGTGCCGCCATGACGTTGGCGACACGGCTAATTGCCATTCGAAACGTCGCAATCGGCGAACAGGCGGGATACGGAGGAACTTGGCAGGCAACGCGCGAGTCGCGTATCGGAATCGCCGCCATTGGCTATGGCGATGGGTATCCGCGGCAACTGCGCAGCGGCGCGCCGGTTCGGGTTCGCAATCGTGAATTGAAAATTGCCGGTCGTGTCTCGATGGACATGATCGCAATCGATCTCGAAGATTTCACCGACGCACAGATTGGCGACGTCGTCACACTGTGGGGTGGGTTGTTACCGGTCGAAAGAGTCGCCGACGCCGCAGGCACCATTCCATACGAATTGGTGTGCGGCATTAGTCAGCGCGTGACCGTCGAGTATCGGTAAGTCGGAGGAGAGTGAGATCGGTAGATCGGCATTCCGACGATCTACCCATCTCACGTTAAGCTCGCCTATGCCTGATAGAAACCCATTTTCACGCCGGCCAACTGAATCACATCGTTGTCCTTTAGTTTGCAAGCCTGTTCGCCGATCGGTTTGCCGTTGACTTGCGGATAGGTATTTTGCGTACCGCCGTCCACGTGAACGAGCGAATAACCGTCGGCGCGTCGCGTAATCGCGGCGACTTGGATGCCGGGCCGGCCCATCGTCGTGAGCGCCTTGGTCAAATCCAATTCGCGACCGGCAAATGCGCCGCTCAATACTTGCAGTTTCGCTTTCGGCAATGCGACTGGTGCATCGGCCTTCAGCGCCGCCGGAGGAGGTCGGTGCGGCAAGACGTCCGACGCTTTTTGAGCCGCCTTGGTCGCCATCGCCGATCCGGGCGTAATGATCATGGTCTTTTCGAATTCGTCGGGCTCTTGCTCGGCGGCCTGCGAATCCGCAAAACGCAGTTGGTGGTGCCCAACGGTGATCACATCTCCATTTTGTAGCGCGTGCTTCTTGATCAGCTTGCCGTTGACGTAGGTGCCGTTGGTGCTGTTCAAGTCCTCGAGAAACGAGTCGTTGAGGATGTTGATGATGAGCGAGTGATGGCCGCTCACGGCAGCGTTGTCGATGCGGATATCGTTATCCGGCAGACGGCCGATGGTGTAACGCTCCTTGTTCATGTTGTACTCGGCCAGTACTTGACCTTCGAGGCTCAGGATTAACCGCGCCATTTGTTTCCCTCGTTACCCGCTCTCGCGATGATGTGAGTTACACGCAAAAAACCGACTACTCGAACCAACTCAATAATTTACCGACCACACCCTTTCGCGCTGCAAAAGATTCGACTGCTTGCGTCAGGATGAGCGACACGTTGTCTCGCCCGCCATTATCGTTGGACAGTTGGATCAACTGCTTAGCGACTGTTTCAAGATTAGCACTAAAGGTACTTATAGTTAAATGGATATCTTCGTCCTCGACCATATCCGATAGACCGTCGGAACATAGGATGTAGAAGTCGCCCTTACTGACCGCGTGCTCGTGGATTTCTACATCGACCGTGGGTTCAACGCCAAGGGCGCGCGTGACATAGTTTTTGTTGGTGGCGCGAGCGGCTTCCGCCTGCGAGTAGAAACCGCGGTCCACCAGTTCCTGCAAAAGCGAATGATCCATGGTCATCTGTTCGAAATGATTGGCGCGAA
Organism: Pseudomonadota bacterium; assembly: GCA_043746555.1. Classification (GTDB taxonomy): domain Bacteria; phylum Pseudomonadota; class Gammaproteobacteria; order Steroidobacterales; family Steroidobacteraceae; genus CAZQYC01. The sequence goes on from JAYTQU010000375.1 coordinate 6,804, forward strand.
GGCGATACGCTCGCGAATCGCCGACATGCGCGATCGAGACTTTGTTATCCGCAAAAATGCAGGCGACGATGGTGGTGCCCATGCCCTCGCATTGCGGCTGAGTCTTCGCAGTTTGATAGATGATCTTGTTGGCGCGTACGATCGCGTCGCGCAGCACCACACTGGCTCGCGACAGTCCCGCGCTGGGATCGCCGCCGTTGACATTCTGCTTGTCGACCGCTTCTTTGACCAAGCTCATGATGGTCTTCACCGCCAGACCGCTGGCAACTTCACCGGCGTTGTATCCGCCCATTCCATCGGCCAACACCATGAGGCCAATATCGACATCGACACCGATGGTGTCTTCGTTGTGCTCGCGCACGCGACCGACATCGGACAGGCCAACAGAGCGTATTTTGCCGCGTAAAGTCATGGTGGCCATCACCGTGCAAGTGCGTCCTTACGCACGACTAATCGAATACATCCGCGCAATGCGACCGCCATTTCCGCGCCGGTTTGATAGCGATCTTGAGCGGACTTCGCCAACGCACGCGCCATGATTTGGTCGGCCATTTCCGGCAGTTCCGGACGTAGCGACAGCAGCGGAATGTGGGCTTCGATGGCGATCTTATGCATCAGTCGAGTCATCGAGTCGGCGCGAAACGGCAATTGTCCGGTAAGGAGTTGATACAGTGCGACTCCTACGGCAAATAAATCGGATCGACCGTCGAGCGGCCGGCCTTCAAGTTGTTCCGGCGACATAAACGAAGGCGTGCCAAGTACAATTCCAGTCTTTGTTCTGCTCGTATCGGTCAATCGGGCTATGCCGAAGTCCGTGATTTTCAGCTCGTCCGTGTCGGCATTGAACATTATATTAGCGGGTTTGATATCCCGGTGAAGCACATTCTGCTTGTGAGCATAGTCGAGTGCGTCCGCGACGCGCGCCATCAACGCTAAAGCTTTAGCGATCGGCAACAGATGCATTGAATCCGCGTAGTGACTGAGATGTTCGCCGCGCAAGTATTCCATTGCAATATACGCCAAGCCGCGATCTTCTCCCGCGTCGTAGACGGTCACGATTCCCGGGTGATTTAAGCGCCCCGCCATTTCGGCTTCGCGAAAAAATCGTGCGCGAGCATCGGCCAAATCGTCTTCGGCGAACTCCTCGGCGAGCGCGATGGCCTTGATGGCCACGACGCGATTGATCTTCGGGTCGCGTCCTAGATACACGACGCCCATCGCGCCTTTGCCGAGTTCGCGCTCGATTTCGTAGCGTCCTAATACTTGCTTGCCGCTGGCTTTTGGCGCGACAGGCGCGGGCCGTAACGGCGTGACGACCGCGGATCGAGGCGGCGCGCGTTCCGACTTCGCACCCGGTTTGGTTGCCGCACTCAACGCGAGCTCTGAGCGTTTCATGCGCTCGCGTCGCGACTGCACGTCTTTGAATTGACCATTCACCGACGCAATGTACCCGTACACGTCGGCCGCTTTTCCGAATTGGCGGCGTCGTTCGTAGTCGAGACCCAAGCCGTAAATCAGTTCCAGCGATTCGGTATCGGCGGGACAGCGACGAAAAGTCTCGTAGGCAAGATCCAGCTGACCTTGGCTTTGAAAGGTCAGGCCCAGTGTACGCAGACTGCCGATCGGATCGTTGGCGCGTGCTCGCGGTTTGGCGAGCCGAAACGACGCGCGCGCGCCGGCAGTACCTAGCGTCGCTGCGCACAGTGCCAATGCCGGCAAAGTTAATTGCAACCACGCGCCCGCCATGTTCAGCAGGCCAATTTCCAGAGAAACCAATGCCGTTGCGAGTAGCACAGCGATCACCATAGCGATCAACACGCTGAGCTGCGGGAGCAACCACACGGCGAGTATAAGCACGCCAATGCTGAGCAGCCATTGAACGGCGATTCCCCAAACAGGCCGATGATAAACACGTTCGACAGTGAGGCTGGCGGCGAAACTTGCGATGATGTCCGCAGCTCCGCGCGCCTCTTTTTGCGGCGTATTCATCGCACTGACCGAGCTGTCCGCAGTGAGGCCGACCACCACGGTACGACCCTTGAGTTGTTCTGCGCCGACTGCGCCCGTCAGTACCTGCCAATACGAATAGCGAGCGATGGCGCGTTCGCCGGTGGCGGGAAATAGTGCGCCTCGCCAACGCATGCCGTCGTCTAACGCGAGCCGATGTTCGCCAAATTCGACCGTTTCACCATCGACGAAGTTGATGTTGGCGACCTCTGTGCCTTGTTGCGATGCGCCGATCGCCAACGCCATAGACGGCACTAGTTTGTCGCCATCGCGAATGGCGGCGATGTCGGATCGAACCACTCGATCGTCATCCGGCGACAAAATTAAATGCCCCAATCCACTAGCGGCGGCGACCAGGCGCGACGCGGGCGGTCGCAGATCCGTCGCAATTGGCGCGGCGAGCAGCGCATCGTGGGTTGCCGTCGCATGACCACGATCACTTTCGACGCGCGCGGTAGCAACAGACTGCGCACCCGAAGCGCCAGACGGTGCGGTCTCGATTGAAGCTTCGACGGGAAGCAAGACATTGCCGTGCTGTCTGATGGCGTCGGCAAGGGCGCGGTCTTCATCGAGATCCGCAACCGAACTATCCAGCAACTTTTTCAGTTGCGCGTTCTGCGAAGACACGGCAGCGTCGTCGGACTCCAATAGACTGAGCGCCGCCCGAAGCCTATCCAGCCCTTGGCTGTTCTGCGATTCGCTCATCGGAAACGCAAATGCGATGGTGCGGGCACCGGCTTCACGCAATTTATTGACGAGCTGAGCATGGACGCTACGCGGCCACGGCCATGCGCCGAGCCGCGAGGTGCTTTCTTTGTCGATGGCAATGATGGCGATCGTGGACGTCGGCGTCGCGCCGCCGGTACGCATCGCCAAATCGTACACGGCGTTTTCCGCTTGTCGGCCAAAACCCGGTGCCAGCACGCCTCCGACGAACAGCACTAAGGCTGCCATCGAGACGCTGGGGATCCAGGCGAAGCGCTTGTCCCGAAGTACGTTAAGCACCAGGTTTTCCGTTCATGTTATCCGCGCGACCATAGTCATCGCCTTAGTCGTGCCGCTAGTCATTCAAGGGGTGCCCCGACCATGCCAACTTGAATAGAGCGCCAGCAAGGTGGATGTCTAGTGTCATAAGACGCGGAGTATAGAGAAGCTCGCACCGGCAAATTGTCGGGACGGTCACAGCTAGAGCATGCCGCGGATTCCCCGCGTAAACTGTTTGGTCTATGTCCAAAACCCGTTCCCTTTATGTTTGCGATAGTTGCGGTAACGAAAGCCTCAAATGGCAGGGCCAATGTCCGTCCTGCGCGGCCTGGAATACGCTATCGGCCGTCCGGCTCCCGGCTAAATCCGCCAATCGGACGGACTGGGCCGGAACCAGTGGCGGGAGTCGCTTGTTGGCCGACATCGCCGAAAGCGATTCCCCGCGTTTTTCGACCGGTATTTCCGAGCTGGATCGTGTGCTGGGCGGCGGCTTGGTGCCCGGCTCGGTAACTTTATTGGGTGGCGATCCTGGGATCGGTAAGTCAACCCTGTTACTTCAGGCAGGGGATTCCCTGAGCCAATCGGTCGCGACGTTGTATGTGACGGGCGAGGAATCGCTGCATCAGGTGAGTCTACGAGCGCGCCGGCTCGGAACTGCCGGACCTACGTTGCGCCTACTCGCTGAAACAGCCGTAGAAACCATCGCCGTCGAGGCCGCCGCCGTGAAAGCGAAAGTGGTGGTCATCGACTCGATTCAAACCATGCATACCGAAGGCGTGGAGTCGTCGCCGGGTTCGGCTTCGCAGGTGCGAGAGTCGGCCGCGCAGTTGGTACGCTTCGCCAAATCGAGCGGAGTCGCTGTGCTACTCATTGGTCATGTCACCAAGGAAGGCGTCATTGCGGGACCGCGCATTCTCGAACACATGGTCGATACCGTACTTTATTTCGAAAGCGATGCGGGGTCGCGTTATCGAATGGTGCGCGCGGTCAAAAATCGCTTCGGAGCCGCGAACGAAGTGGGCGTGTTTGCGATGTCGGAGGATGGGCTCAAGGAGGTTAAGAATCCTTCGGCGATATTTCTCTCCCAACACCCATCGCCGGTATCGGGCAGTGCCGTTCTTGTCGCCCGGGAAGGCAGTCGTCCGATGTTGATAGAAGTGCAAGCGCTCGTCGATCAATCGCAAGCCATGAATCCGCGTCGCGTAGCGGTTGGCATCGAACAGCAACGACTCGCGATGCTGCTGGCTTTGCTGCATCGACACGGTGGCGTTGCTACGGGTGGGCAGGATGTCTTTGTGAACGTCGTCGGTGGCGTTCACATCGCCGAGACCGCAGCCGACCTGCCTGCCGTTCTCGCGATTGTGTCCAGTGTGCGCGATATTCCGCTCGCTCAAGGGCTGGTGTGTTTTGGCGAATTGGGATTGGCGGGCGAGATTCGACCCGTGCCGTATGGCGAAGAGCGTCTGCGCGAAGCGGTAAAACACGGCTTTAAGCGCGCGATTGTTCCAACGGCCAACCAGCCGCGACGCGCAATCGATGGGCTGCACATCATTGCTGTCGATCGCTTGGTCGACGCACTACGTAACGCTTTTTGATTTTACGCCGGATTGTTTTGCATCGGCAGCGATGGGATGGACGCGCACCGCGCGCACAGTGTTGTCGGCGATCTGCAAAATCTCCATCGATTGGCCACCGATTTTCAAACTCGTGCCGACATCGGGAATATTTTCCAAGTATTCCAAGATCACGCCATTCAAAGTGCGCGGTCCGTCAGTGGGAAGCGTCCAACCGAGACGCCGATTCAGTGTGCGCACATTGATGCCGCCGTTTACGACCAGGCTGCCGTCGGTATCGCGATGAATGTCGCGATGCAAGAGACCGGGATCGGTCGTGAACTCGCCGACGATTTCTTCCAGCAAATCTTCAAGCGTTACTAGTCCTTGAATATCGCCGTACTCGTTGACGATGAGCGCACTACGTCGACGCAATCGCTGAAAATTCAAGAGTTGAGCGTTCAGCGTCGTTCCTTCCGGTACAAAGTACGGCTCGCGATTGCGCGCCAGTTCGATGAGTTGCTCCTTGTTTAGCGCGCCGCGCGCTAGCGCTTGTGCGACTCTTTTTAAGTGCAATATGCCCACGATTTTTTCGAGACTGCCTTCATAGACGGGAATTCGTGTGTGCGAGCTGGTTCGCAACACTTCGAGAATGTCGTCCCAGTCGGCAGCGGCGTCGATTCCGGCGATCTCATTGCGCGGTACCATAATGTCATCGACGGTGACCTTCTCGAGATCGAGGATATTGATCAACATGCTTTGATGCCGGCTCGGGATTACGGCGCTTGCTTCGGCAACCAATGTTCGCAACTCGTCCGAGCTCAGCGAATGCGATGCGGTCTGCTCGGCGCCGACACCTAGAAGACGCAACAATCCGTTCGACGCGAGATTCGCCATCCACACAATCGGCGACAGCACCGCGGCGAGGACCAAATAGATCCACGTGGCCGGTAGCGCCAATCGTTCCGGATGAATCGCCCCGTAAGTTTTAGGCGCTAAATCGCCGAACACGAACATCAATACCGCGACAACGACGGTAGAGATGGCAAGTCCGGCGTCGCCCCATAAACGCGCCGCGACTATGGTCGTTAAAGTCGCGGCGCCGAAATTCGCGAAAGTGTTACCAAGTAGAATGACGCCGATCAATCGATCCGGTCGCGCCAGCAATTTCTCCGCGAGTCGCGCGCTGCGATTGCCGCTTTGAGCTTTATGCCGCAACCGATAGCGATTCAGACTCATCAACGCGGTTTCGGTGCTGGCGAAGAAAGCCGCTAAGACAATCAGCACGACAATGATCGTCACCAACGCGGCGATTGAAAGATCGTTCATCCCCAATGTCTACCGAGGATGGTTTCGAGCACCAGTTTCGAACCGAAGTAGGCAAGACACAGCACGACAAAGCCGCCGATGGTCCAATTGCGAACGCTGCGACCGCGCCAACCGAATCGCCACCGTCCAAATAGCAATACGGCGAGAATCAGCCACGCGACACATGACAGTGCGATCTTGCGCGACAGACTTTGCGTCCAGATATTTTCGACGAAGAAGAATCCGCTGAATAGCGCCAGCGATAACGCCGCGAAGCCCGCACCTAAAGCGGTGAACATGCCGGACTCCAGCGAGTCGATGGGCGGCAGGATCGAAAGCCAACGGAGCGGTTGTCGATCGCGCAAGCGTCGATCGAGTAAGGTCATCGCCACTGCTAGCGATGCGCCAACGGTGATCAACGAATAGGCGATCACCGACAGCGCAATGTGCGTATTGAGCTCCCAACCGCCATGCTCGACAACGAAGCTGCGCGTTCCTTCATTGGTGACCGAGCCCACCAGGCCGGCGAAAACGATGAGAAATGCGCTTGCGCCTGCGAATCGCGATTGTCGCCACGTTGCAAGCACGGCAATAAGCGCAACGCCGAGACCGACCAGCGACGCTGTTTCGGCAATGCTCAGCGCAAACAGCGGTTTTGCGGACACTCCTCGCCACAGCACGACAGAGTGCAGCGCGATGGCTCCAATGCTAATCGCCAAGCCGATGGCGCGGCGCTGGGCGGCTCGCTCCGGGGCGGCGTGATAGACGCTGGCGATCAGCCACGCGGCGGCGGCGAGGTAACAAGCCAGAATCGCGATAGCAAGCACGGCGAGGGAGTTTCCTTGTTTGCGGTGGCTGCGATGATCGCATAAAGCGCGCTAGAAATTGAAGCACAGCGGCGGGTGCGAGGCGAATTTCCGACGCCTCCCGGTATACTGGGGGCTTTCCAACCCACCGAGATCGATGTGTTTGACAAACTAAGCGAACGTTTACAGGGCGTCATCGAGTCGTTGCGCGGCCGCGGCCGACTTACCGACGAAAATATCGCCGACACGCTTCGGCAGGTGCGCATGGCGCTACTCGAAGCGGATGTCGCGTTACCCGTCGTCAAGATTTTCGTCGACGCAGTCAAAGCGCGTGCGGTGGGGTTGGAGGTCGGCAAAAGTTTGACGCCCGGCCAAACTTTGATCAAAACAATTCACGACGAGTTGATCGCGATCCTTGGCGACGGTGCGCGCCGGCTCAACTTGCGTGCGCAACCGCCGGTTACGATCTTGTTGGCCGGATTGCAAGGTGCGGGCAAGACCACAACAGCTGCGAAACTCGCGAAGTGGTTAAAGGACAACGAACGAAAGAAAGTGTTGCTGGCGAGCACCGACGTTTATCGTCCGGCCGCAATCCTGCAACTGGAAAGATTAGCCGATCAACTGGAGATCGGTTTTTTTCCTTCCGATCCGAAAAAGTCGCCGCAAGTGTTGGCGCGCGAGGCGCTTGATGAAGCGCGACAATCGCTGTACGACGTATTGATAGTCGACACCGCGGGTCGGTTACACGTCGATAGCGAGATGATGACCGAAGTGCGCGAGATCGCAGAGATCGTCTCGCCGCTAGAAACTTTATTCGTTGTCGACAGCATGGCCGGACAAGACGCCGTCAACGCGGCACGCGCATTTGGCGAAGCGCTTGAACTCACCGGCGCCATTCTCACCAAAGCGGATGGCGATGCTCGCGGCGGCGCTGCGTTATCCGTGCGCCACGTTACCGGCAAACCGATTTTGTTTTTGGGTGTCGGCGAGAAAACCGACGCACTCGAAGTGTTTCATCCCGAACGCATCGCGTCGCGCATTCTCGGCATGGGCGATGTCCTTTCGTTAGTCGAAGACGTGACTCGCAAAATCGATCGCGAACAAGCGGAACGCTTTGCCGACAAGATGAAGAAGGGCAAGGACTTCGACATGAACGATTTATGCGAACAACTTGCGCAGGTCCAAAATATGGGCGGTCTTAGCGCGATGATGGATAAATTGCCGGCGCAATTTGCCAATCGAGCGAAGCAAGCGCAAGCCGCGCAACCGAACGAAAAAGAAATCACTCGACAGATCGCCATCATTCGTTCGATGACGCCGCGCGAACGTATGTTTCCAAAGATGATCGACGCCTCGCGCAAACGCCGCATCGCCGCTGGTTCAGGAACGCAACCGGCAGACATCAATCGCTTGATGAAAAGTTTCTTGCAAATGCAAAAGATGATGAAGTCCTTCGGCAAAGGCGGCCTGATGAAGATGATGCGCGGCATGGGTGGGATGGGCGGTCCCGGCGGACGAATGCCTGGGATGTTTTAGAGTCGACACGCTCATGCCTATCGTGGTTGTGGTTCCAGCCGCCGGCGTTGGCCGTCGCATGGCGGATGAACTTCCCAAGCAGTATTTGCAAATTGCGGGACGCGCCGTCATCGAATGGTCGCTCGCGCCATTTCTCGCGCGCAGCGATATCGAACGCATAGTGGTCGCGCTGTCCCCGGACGATCGACGTTTCGCCGCGTTACCTTGCGCGAAGGATTCGCGTGTGAGCACAACCGTGGGCGGAACGCAGCGCGCCGATTCCGTATTGCGTGGCTTGGACGCGATTACCGCGACCAGTAACGACTGGGTGTTGGTGCACGATGCCGCGCGGCCGTGTTTGCATGAAGACGATCTGGCGCAATTGATCGCTGCACTTCGCGATGACGAAGTCGGTGGGTTGCTCGCGGTGCCCGTGGCCGATACGCTGAAGTCATCCGACAACTCTCAGCGAGTACTTGCTACGACGTCGCGCGAAAATCTGTGGCGCGCGCTGACGCCGCAAATGTTTCGCTTTGGTCTATTGCAACGCGCCTTGCGCGAATCGACGCACAACCTGACTGACGAATCGATGGCCATCGAGCGGCTCGGACTGGCACCCAAACTCATCGCCGGTCGTTCCGACAATATTAAGATCACTATCCCCGAGGATTTACTCCAGGCAGAGTTCATTCTCAAACAACGACTCGTGAAGTGAGGTCGATATGCAACGGCGTCAATTGAGTCGCACCGATTTGCAAGTTTCGCCGCTGATGCTCGGCGGCAACGTGTTCGGCTGGACCGCCGATGAAGCAACGTCATTCGCTATTCTGGATGCGTTTGTCGCAGCCGGCGGTAATTTCATCGATACGGCCGATGTGTATTCGGTTTGGATACCGGGCCACGTCGGAGGAGAGTCTGAAACTGTCCTCGGCAAATGGCTTAAACGTAGCGGTAAACGCAAGGATGTGATTTTGGCCACCAAAGTCGGCATGCAGATGGCGCCCGATAAGAAAGGACTGAAGGCCGCTTACGTTGAGCGCGCAGTGGAAGACTCGTTGCGTCGATTGCAAACCGACTACATTGATTTGTATTTTTCGCACAGCGATGATGCCGAGACGCCGATCGAGGAAACACTGGGCGCGTATCAACAGCTCATCGCGAAAGGAAAAGTGCGACTAATCGGTGCATCGAACTACACGGGTGCGCGTTTACGCGATGCGCTGCAATTGAGCAACGACAAATCGTTGCCCAGCTATCAGGTGCTGCAGCCGCATTACAATCTTTGCGTGCGCGACGACTACGAATCGACTCTCGAACCCGTTTGTGCGGAATACGGGTTAGGTGTGGTCACTTATTTTTCACTCGCGAGCGGTTTTCTAACCGGCAAGTATCGCTCGGAAGCGGATTTGAAAAAAAGCCCGCGCGGTCGCGGTGCGAGGGCGCATTTGAATGAGCGAGGCTTTCGAATTCTCGATGCACTCGATGTCGTCGCCAAGAACTACAAAGCGACCGACGCGCAAATCGCGCTGGCATGGCTTATGGCGCGCAAGAGCGTCACCGCGCCGATCGCCAGTGCGACGACCGTCGCGCAAGTGGAAGAGCTTGCCGGCGCGATGCATTTGCAACTCGACCACGCCGCGATCGAGCAACTGAATAGTGCGAGCGCCGCATGATGTCGAATCTACGCATCGGTCAAGGTTTCGACGTCCATGAATTCGGTCCCGGAGATCGCGTTACGCTTGCCGGTGTGGCGCTGCCGCACACACATGGCGTGCGTGCGCATTCCGATGGCGACGTGTTGTTGCATGCGCTATGCGATGCGTTGCTCGGCGCCGCTGCGCTTGGCGATATCGGCATGCACTTTCCCGACACCGATCCAAAATGGCGTGGGGCCGACAGTCGTGTGTTTTTGCGACACATCGCGGCGCTTTTAAGCGAGCGTCACTATGCCATTGTGAATGTCGATGCCACGGTGCTTGCCGATGCACCGCGTCTCGGAAAACATCGCGATGAAATTCGCGCCAACATTGCCGCCGATTTGCAAATCGATGCGTCTTGCGTGAGCGTCAAGGCAACCACCAGCGAAGGACTAGGCTATATCGGTCGCCGCGAAGGGTTGGCGTGTCATGCCGTGGCGTTAATCGAAAAGCTGTGACAACGCGTTGAAACTCGATTCATTACCTTACGCTCACGGCGGTCCGCTCGCCGTTGGACGAATTCGTGTTCAACCCGAGGACTTTATCGTTCGCGAGCAATTAGGTTTCGAAGCGAGCGGCGAAGGCGAACATCTTCTGTTGACCGTGCGTAAACGCGCTGCGAATACCAAGTGGGTCGCCAAACAGATCGCACAACATGCAAATGTGCGCGTACGCGAAGTGGGTTATTCGGGATTGAAAGATCGACATGCCGTCACCGAGCAAGCGTTCACAGTGCCGGCGTTGCAATCGACACCGGAATACTGGCTTGACTTCCGTGGCGAAGGATTCGAGGTCATCGCGTCGGCGAGGCAACGTCGCAAGCTGCGACGCGGCGCGCATCGCGCCAACCAATTCGAAATCGTCGTGCGAGAGTTTGACGCCGACACCGAACAGGTTTCGCAGCGCTTGCAGCGCATTGCCACGTTCGGCGTGCCCAATTATTTTGGCGAGCAACGTTTCGGTCATAACGATCGTAATCTCGCCGTCGCCAAACGATGGTTGTGCGACGGCATCGCGCCGACGGACCGCGATGAACGCAGTTTTGCCTTGTCGGCTGCGCGCTCCGCGTTGTTCAATGCGGTGTTGGCGCAACGTGTCGCCGACCATACTTGGAATCGCTTATTGCCCGGGGAGGTCGTCAATCTCGACGGTGCCGGAAGTGTTTTCGTAAGTGCATTGCCCGATGCAACGTTGGCTGAGCGTTGTGCCAAGTTGGATGTTCATCCGACGGGGCCGCTATGTGGCGTTGGCGATTCGCCGGTGCAGGAGAACGTGCGCGAGCTGGAAGAGCGCGTGTTAGCGCCGTTCGCAGACTGGCGACGTGGATTGGAAACGTTGCGTGTCGAGCAGCAGCGTCGCGCATTACGACTGGCGGTGAACGATCTAACGTGGGAGTATTCGTCACACACGCTGACATTGCACTTTCGATTAACGCGCGGTGCGTTCGCGACGGCGGTGTTGCGTGAATTGGTCACAACAACAATGAATACTACAACGAATGAGGTTGGGGTGAATGAGTAATCCGAGTCCGCTGATCAGCGAATATAACTATGGCCTGGTGCAGGAATTACGACTGGATCGTCCGCCGGTAAATGCATTCAATATCGGCATGGTGCAAGCATTGACCGAGCGGATTCGCACCATTCCACTCGAAGGCAAACGAGCGATTGTGTTGTCGGGCCCGCAAGGAATTTTCTCCGGCGGCTTCGACGTGAATTCGTTGCATCAACCGGATCGCGAAAGCATCAAGCGGTTCGTGCGTGCCTATCTTGAGCTGCAATACATTATTGCTGTATCGCCGGTTCCGGTCGTCGCCGCCATTACCGGACACTGCGCGGCCGGCGGCACCGCGCTGGCGTTGCTTTGCGATTATCGCGTAATGGCGCGCGGCGAATATCGTATTGGCATGAACGAAGTCGCGTTTGGTTTATCCGCCGGCAGAATCGTTTATGCGTCACTCCGACGCTTAGTCGGCGCGCGTCATGCCGATCAATTATTGACCAGTGCGGCATTTTTATCGGCCGAGGAAGCGGCTGCGGTGGGGTTGGTCGATAGAGCGATCGATCCCGATCGAGTGGTGATCGAAGCGCAAGACTACGCGACCAAATTGACCAACTTACCGCCGAAGGCTTTCAAGGGGACGCGCTTGATCGCTCGCGCTGATTTGGTGGCGCTATTCGCTGGTTCCGCGCGACAAGATGCGACCAATGAGATGGTCGAGGCAATGCTCGGCGAGGAAGCGCAGGCGGCGCTCAAGGCATGGATCGAACGATTAGTGAAAAAATAGGGCTGAAAAATTAGAGATAACCGGTGGCGAGCAAAACGTACACGGCGCCGCTACCGCCATCGAGTTGGCGTGCCGAGCCGAAAGCGATCACCACCTCCATGCGTCGTAAGCAAAGATTGACGACGTTTTTTAGCACCGGTCCGCGCGGTCCGGATCGCAGGCCCTTGCCGTGAATCACTCGCACACAGCGCGAGCCGCGAGTGAGTTCGTAGGCGATGAATTCGCGCAACGCCGTTCGCGATTGCGGCGAGGTCAAGCCATGCAAGTCGATTTCGGCATCGACTTTGAAATGTCCACGCCGCAGTTTTTTCAGAAGCGATTCGGGCACGCCGGGTCGGCGATACGAAATCTCATCGCCGGTTTCTAGAATCGCAGGGTCGACGTCAAGCGTTAGACTTTCGTGTAACACCGCTATTTGGTCGGCGCGTGTGAAACGAGCCGATGGTCTAGGCTTGGGGCGGGCTGTTGAATTAACAGACGGTTCGCGTCGCACCGATAAGGGCTTAACATCGCGAACAGCATCGCGAAAAAGTTTCTCGGGACGATTCGAGTTGTCGGCTTCGTTCATCGGCGTGCTCCCATTGCAGTATAGTTGCATTTACGCAAAACGTTGACTGCCAGGAACACCGCGCTTGAAAATTTTATTGAGTAACGATGACGGCTATCGCGCCGAAGGCCTGCGTTTTTTGTACGAAGCGATCAAGCCGCTGGCCGATGTCACGGTGGTCGCGCCGGATCGCAATCGCAGTGGCGCGAGCAATTCATTAACGCTCGATGTGCCGTTGCGCGTCTTCGAGTTCGACACCCAGTGCTATGCCGTCAACGGCACGCCGACCGACTGCGTGCATCTTGCGATTTCCGGGCTATTCGACTTCGATCACGATATGGTGATCTCCGGGATTAACGATGGCGCGAACTTGGGCGACGACGTGTTGTATTCCGGAACCGTTGCCGCAGCCGTCGAAGGTCGTTACTTGGGATTGCCGGCGGTTGCGGTTTCTCTGGTGCTGAGCGACGGCCATCATTTCGCAACCGCAGCGCGGGTTGCCACCGAGTTGACGATGCGCGTGCAACGTTCGCCGCTCGATCGCGCCACCATCTTGAACGTGAATGTTCCCGATCTTCCCTACGAGCAACTCAAAGGCTATCAAGCGACCCGACTCGGATTTCGGCATCGTGCCGAGCCGATGGTTAAGGCAGCCGATCCGCGCGGTCGTCCCGTGTATTGGGTGGGTGCTGCGGGGCAGGGCGACGACGCCGGTCCCGGCACTGATTTTCATGCGGTGGCCAATGGCTTCGTATCGGTGACGCCGTTGCAAATCGATTTGACGCGACACAGTGCGCTCTGCGATGTGCGCGATTGGTTGGCGGGCCGCGGAGCATGAACCAGCCCGCGATACCGCAAGCCTCTCGCGGAATCGGCATGACTTCTGCGCGCACACGCGAACGGTTGGTGCAACGACTACGTGAGCAAGGCATTCACAACGAAGCTGTGCTGGAAAGATTCCGCGTGTTGCTGCGTCATGAGTTTGTCGATGAAGCGCTAGCAACGCGCGCTTACGAAGACAATGCATTGCCGATTGGCTTGGGACAAACTATTTCGCAACCCTATATCGTGGCGCGCATGACCGAAGCGTTGCTTGAACACGCACCGCGAAAAGTCTTGGAGATCGGCACCGGTTGCGGTTACCAAACAGCTGTTCTTTCACCGCTGGTTGTGTCGATTTACACCATCGAACGCATCGGCGTTTTACTCGATAAAGCACGGCAACGATTTAAAGATCTGCAGCTACGCAATATCACGATCCGCCACGGCGACGGATTCAAAGGATGGGTCGCGCATGCGCCGTACGATGCGATTCTCATGGCTGCAGCACCGCGCGCGATGCCACGTGCTCTGCTCGATCAACTGTTACCGAACGGCGGGCGATTGGTCGCGCCCGTCGGTCCCGAGGGTCGACAAGAACTGGTGCGCATCACGCGTAAAGGCGATGAGCTGCAAACCGAGAAACTCGGAATTGTGAGTTTTGTGCCGTTGGTGAAAGGGTTCAGATAGTCGAGACGCGAGACACGTGACGCGAGACAGGAACGAACTACCCCGTCGAGATTCGAAACACACGATGCGTGACGTGTTTCGAATGCAGGTAGTCTCGCTCGGGTCCGATGCTTCGCATCGCTCGCGTCTCGTGTCTCGTGCCTCGTGTCTCGTGGTTCTGTCGCTCCTCGCTGCATGCTCTCACGAACCGACGCGTGCAGCCGGAACCTACACCGTCAAGCAAGGCGATACGCTGTATTCGATTGCATGGCGCAATGATGTGGACTACCACGATCTGGCGAAGTGGAATGGTATCGGTCGCGACTATGCAATTCATCCCGGTGAAGTTTTACGATTTGCGCCTCAGTCGAAGCGCCGCGCCGCAACGAAATCAATCGCGTCGACGCCGCGCGTTGCGACGCGCGCGACTGCGAACGACGGACCGCCGATACAATGGTCGTGGCCGGTGCAAACCGGCAACGTGACATTGACGACACGGCCCAATGGCGGACAAGGATTAACGATTGGCGGGACGTCCGGCCAAGAGATTCGAACTGCGGCAGCCGGTCGTGTGGTGTATACCGGCAGCGGATTGTTGGGCTATGGTCAGTTGGTGATCGTGCAACACAACGAGACTTATCTCAGCGCGTACGGTCATACCAAAAAAGTGCTGGTTCACGAGCAGGAAGCTGTGCAAGCGGGACAACCGATTGCCACCATGGGAGAAGGACCGAATGGAATGCCGATGTTGTATTTTGAAATTCGCGTCGATGGCCGTCCGATCGATCCACGACCGTTGCTGCCGAAATAAATCGGCACCATGGGAGACAGTATGCAAGCTGTAGAACTCGTCGATGTCGGTCCGCGCGATGGTTTACAAAGCGACGCCGTTATTTTGCCGACGCCCGTCAAGTTACAATTAATCGAGCGGCTGATCGGCTCGGGCGTGCGCGCTATCGAAGTCGCGAGTTTTGTCCATCCGAAAAAAGTACCGCAGATGGCGGACGCCGAAGCCGTGTTCGCAGGATTAAATTCGCGTGCGGATGTTCGCTACATCGGGCTGGTACTCAATCGCAAGGGATTCGACCGCGCCATCGCTGCAGGTTGTCGCGATATCTCCATGGTCACTGCGGCCACCGATGAATTCGCCAAGAGCAATCAAGGCGCGTCGCTTGGCGAGTCGCTGGCCGCGTGGCAAGAAATCGCGCCGCTTGCTCGTGCGGCGAAAGCGCGCATTGAACTGACGATCTCTGTCGCATTTGGCTGTCCCTTCACGGGCGAAGTGCCGATGGAAAAAGTAATCGCAGTGGTGCAACAAGCGGCGAGCGCAAAACCCGATGCCATCACTTTAGCCGATACGATCGGTGTCGCCGTACCCAACCAAGTGCGCGAGCTGTTTACTCGTGCGCGTGCGGCAATTGCAAATGTCATTGCATTGCGCGCGCACTTTCACAACACACGCAACACGGCGGTGGCGAACACGCAGGCCGCGCTCGACGTCGGCATAAGAAGTTTCGATGCCAGCGTTGGCGGTATCGGCGGTTGTCCGTTCGCGCCGAATGCAACGGGGAATGTCGCGAGCGAGGATTTACTCTATCTTTTCGAACGCAGCGGATATTCCACCGGAGTCGATCTACAACGACTAATCGCGACTGCCAAATGGCTAGGCGAACAATTGGGGAAAGTCATGCCGAGCATGCTTTCGCGCGCCGGCGGATGGCCGAAGCGCACGCAATGATCGATTCAGTTTGGGAGGATCATCGCTGGACAGCGCTACCGCATCTCGCTGGAACGGCGCGTACCGATGTGTGCGTGATTGGGCTCGGTGGTTCTGGGCTCAGCGCAATTCACACATTGCTTGATCATGGGTTAAACGTGGTCGGCATCGATGCGTCTTTTGTTGCGGGCGGCGCAGCGGGTGCGAATGGCGGATTTCTTCTGGCAGGCAGCGCTCGCTTTTATCATCAGACCATCGAAACTCTCGGCCGCAATCGCGCGCGCGAGTTGTACGCGCTGACGGTCCAAGAAATTGATCGCATGCATCGCGAGATGCCAGACATCGCGCGGCGCGTGGGTTCGCTGCGGATCGCCATGAGCGATGAAGAAAAAGCGGATTGCGATGCGCAGTTCGCGGCAATGACTGCCGATGACCTGTTGGTAAAGCGCTATCGCGGAACGGAAGGCGAGGGGCTGCTGATTCCCACCGACGCAGTGTTTAATCCGCTGGCGCGTTGTCGTCGCTTGGCGCACTCGGCATTGCAACGTGGTGCGCGACTTTACGAACAATCGTCGGCGGTGAAATTAGAACACGGCCTCGTGCACACACCGCGAGCACGAGTCAATTGCAAACACATCATCGTCGCTGTCGACGGCAAGCTCGATCTAGTTGTTCCTGAGCTTATCGATCGTGTGCGGACGGCTCGCTTGCAAATGCTGACGACGGAACCCACGAACGAAGTGCGCATCGAACACGCCGTCTACGCACGCTACGGCTATGAATACTGGCAGCAACTTCCCGATGGTCGCATTGTCCTCGGTGGATTTCGCGATAGCGGCGGCGATGAGGAATGGACGCACTCGACTGCGATCAGTAGTCCCGTTCAATCGCGGCTGGAAAACTTTTTGCGGAATCATCTCAAGATTCATGCGGCCATCACGCATCGTTGGGCCGCGTCAGTGGGCTATGCCGACAACGGTTTGCCGATCATCGAAGAAGTTCGTCCAGACGTGTGGGCCATCGGCGGTTACAACGGCACGGGAAATGTTATTGGCACGCTGTGCGGCAGGGCCGTTGCGGAGCAAGTCGCGACCGAGTCATCGCGACTTTTTGCATTGCTGAAAATTGCCGGTTAGCTGACGTTTTCCACCAGTATCGCAATCCCTTGTCCGCCGCCGATGCACGCGGAGGCAATGCCGTAGCGTTTGCCGCTGCGTTGTAATTCGCGCGCAACGGTCACGCTGATACGCACGCCGGTCGCGCCGAGTGGGTGACCGATCGCAATCGCGCCGCCGTTGACGTTGTACTTATCGTGGTCGAAGCCGAGTTCGCGCATAACGCAAAGCGCCTGTGCGCCAAAGGCTTCGTTGACTTCGATCCGATCGATGTCGGCAAGTTTGATTCCCGTTGCATCGAGCAGTCTTCGAATTGCGGGTGCAGGGCCGATGCCCATGATCTCAGGCGGAACGCCAACCACTGCGCCGGCAACCACGCGCGCGAGCGGCTTCAATTTCTTGGCCTTGATGTAGCTGCCGGATGCGACCAGCGTTGCCGCCGCGCCATCGACCACGCCCGAAGCGGTTGCCGCAGTGGTCACGCCGTTAAATACGGGTTTTAACTTGCGCAAGGTTTCTATAGAAGTCGGTCGAATGTGCGTGTCGGTGGCGAAGCTCTCGACGCCGCGTGGCAATTGCGTGCCGCGAACATTCAATCCTGATGCTTCGAATTTCTCATTGACTACCGCCACGATTTCGCCCGAAAGATGGCCTGCTTCTGTTGCTGCAATCGCGCGCTTAAAACTCTCGGCGGCGAATTGATCGACGTCTTCGCGAGCGATGTTGAATTTCTTGGCGAGATTTTCCGCCGTCATTCCCATGTTGCAACTGACCGCCGTATCCATCAGAGCTTCCCAGAGAAAGTCTTTCATCTCGAATTTGCCCATCGCGAATCCGCCACGATGGG
>JAYTQU010000376.1:0-3870 GCA_043746555.1 Pseudomonadota bacterium
ATTGCTGCGATGTACATCGCGATGACACACCCCTTACCAAAACCGCATGCGACACATCGTGCGGTGTCCGGCCGAATGGATTATGGGTAAGGATCAGAAGAACAATCGGGCCACGAACAATCCCGTGTACCGCTAGCGCGGGTGCGGAGCCTATCTCCGGTGAGACTCGATTCGATCGACACCGCGGCCAGCATAGGAGAAACCATCAAGGTTAAATTCGATGAAGCTGGAAGGTTCGGCGTTGGATTCGTCGATATTTGAAGTAGCGAATAGCATTACGTTGCATGAGGGCCGCCAAGACGATCAAGCAAGAATAGTTCGAGCGTGAGGGCTGGAAATTTGCCGATTACGTCCCAGCGATGAGGTTGTCAGCACTGCGAACCTTCTCTATTGCGTGCGATGCCGTCCTGAGAGCGCGGCGGCCTTGACGCTTATTCAGCGCTTACCTGGGTCGAATGGACGACGAAATACCTCATCGATTTGACGGTTACTTCGGTGGGCGGGTTGGTCGGCGAATTGGTTGGCTTAGCGGCCTTCCGCCGACGGCGGCGAACCGATTTCGATCGCCATTTCACTTTCCTAATAAATTCAGTACTATTCGCGCCCCAATTTTAGCTCCGCCGGCGTAGAAGCGGCGATTTCGAGGCACAAAGCACATGGTTACGATTCGCCTGACCCGTCGCGGCGGTAAAAATCAGCCTTTTTATCACGTGATGGTGACCGATAGCCGCATGCGGCAGGGCGGCGCGACGTTGGAGCAGGTGGGTTTCTTCAATCCGGTTGCCAAGGGTAAAGAGCGTCGTCTAGAACTCAACTTGGGTCGAATCGAACATTGGATTGGCAAAGGGGCGAAGACCTCCGATCGCGTTGCCCACCTGGTTTCCACCTATCGGCAGCAGGCGGCCGCGTAATTACGCGATTGGTGCTGTCGCCGTGAATGCCGACAGCCCTCGCGCCAATAGATCGAAAGATCACGTTACGGATCGCGTTAAGTATCAGGCTGCGAATACCGATCGTGTTGTGGTGTTGGGTCGAGTCGGCGGCGCATTTGGCGTTGGCGGCTGGGTGAAGGTTCAGTCTTACACCGAACCGCCGGGGAATCTGTTGCAGTACCCCGTTTGGTTGTTAAAGTCTGCGCAGCCGAGTGCGACGCAAGCACAAGCATGGGTTTCGACCCGCTGCTTGCAGGGCCGAGAGGTCGCGACGGGTTTGCAGGTGCAGTTGGACGCTGTGACGACGCGCGAGCAAGCGGCGCAACTGCATGGGGCGGAAATTGGCGTGCGACGCAGTGAACTGCCGCCGCTCACGCCGGGCGAGTTTTACTGGGACGATATCGTTGGTCTCGAAGCGTATTCGATTGCAGGCGAGCGACTGGGAAGGATCGAAGAAATTGTGGCGACGTTGGCGCATCCGCTCTTGAGAATTGTCGAGCGACAGATGCACGAAGGAGCATCCAAGGGCAAGCCTCGCGAATCGCTGGTGCCTTTGGTGCGTGAGCGAGTGAAGGCGGTTGACCTCTTGGCAGGGCGCATCACTGTCGATTGGCAGAGCGATTGGTAGTGCGGATTGCGCGATGAATGATTGCGCGGAGAATCGATGCGCATCGCGGTGGTGAGTTTATTTCCGGACTTCGTCCTCGAAGCCGTGAAGATTGGCGTTGTTGGCCGGGCGATCGAACGAGGGCAGGTAAACGTCACTGCCATTAGTCCGCGCCAGTTCGCTTTGGATGGGCATCATACGGTCGACGATCGACCTTACGGTGGCGGTCCGGGAATGGTATTTAAGCCGGAGACGACCGTCGCTGCATTGGATGCCGCGCGTGCTCAGGCGCCGGTTGGGAGCCGAGCGATTTATTTGGGCGCGGAAGGCGCGCCGCTGACGCAAGCGAAAGTGCGCGAGCTGTCGGCGTTACCGGGAATGATATTGCTCGCGGGGCGCTACGAAGGCGTCGACGAACGAGTGCTAGTAGGCGAGATAGACGAACGCGTGTCGATTGGCGATTACGTGTTGTCCGGCGGCGAATTGCCGGCGTTGGTATTGATCGATGCGGTGACGCGGTTATTGCCGGGAGTACTAGGCGATGCCGAGTCGGCGGGTCAGGACTCGTTTACCGATGGCTTGCTCGATTGGCCGCATTACACGCGACCGGAAACGTGGCGCGGGCAATCGACGCCGACGGTGTTACTCGGTGGCAATCATGCGGAGATTGCGCGCTGGCGGATGAAGCAGGCCTTGGGACGAACTTGGGAGCGACGGCGCGATTTGATCGAGCGCATGACGCTGACCAATGAGCAGCAGACGCTGTTGGACGAATATTTACGCGAAGCCGAATGCCGGTAGACGCGGATTGGAATTGACGACTGAATTTGAATTATTGAATGAATTGGAATTTTTGGAATTGAATAGACCGACGGTACGACTATGAGCAACATCATTGCAGACATTGAACGCGAAGCCGCAACCAAACAAATTTCCGACTTCAACCCCGGCGATACCGTGGTAGTCGAAGTGAAGGTGAAGGAAGGCGAGCGCGAACGCGTGCAAGCTTTCGAGGGTGTGGTCATTGCGAAGAGCAATCGCGGCCTCAACTCTTCGTTCACCGTGCGCAAAATATCGCACGGCGAAGGCGTGGAACGCGTTTTCCAAACCTACAGTCCGGCGATCGGCGGCATCAACGTAAAACGTCGCGGCAACGTGCGCCGCGCCAAGCTTTACTACTTGCGCGACCTCACGGGCAAAGCCGCGCGCATCGAAGAGAAAGTCTGAGAGAAAGTTTGATCGAAGCGGCGCTTGTTCGCCGCGTTGGTCTGCATGAAATTTCTCGGCCGCCTTCTGCACACTATTTGGCGCGCGCTCGACGGGCTGCGTAAAGTGCTGCACTTGATTGTGCTGCTGTTGATGTTCGGCATGGTTATCGTGGCGTTGTTGCCCGCATCGCCCATTATTCCCAGCAAAGCCGTGCTGGTCGTCGATCCACAAGGTACGCTGGTGGAGCAACTCGCCGGCGGAGCGTTAGAGCGCGCCGTTGCGCAAGTGTCGGCTAGCGAGCGCCCCGAAACGCTGCTGCGCGATCTGATCGACGCAATCGACACCGCGAAGGACGATCAGCGCATCCAGGCGTTGCTCATCGATTCGAGCAATCTAACTGGCGCAGGACTTAGCAAGCTTGAAGAAGTGGCGCTAGCGTTGCAGCGCTTTCGCGCAACGGGAAAACGAGTGATCGCGGTCGGCGAGAACTACGACCAGTCGCAGTACTATCTGGCGGCTCAAGCCGACGAAATTTATCTCGATCCCAAGGGATTGGTGTTTATCGACGGCTTCAGTTATTACCACACGTTTTTGAAAGACGCGATCGACAAGCTCGGTGTCGACGTCAATATCTTCCGCGCGGGCAAGTTCAAGTCGTATACCGATCAATACAGTCGCAACGACATGTCCGACCAGGAGCGCGAAGAAACGCAGGCCTGGCTTGGCGCTCTATGGAGCAATTACCAAAGCGCGGTGGTGAAGGCGCGCAATCTCCAGCCGAAAGCGCTGAGCGACTACGTCGAACAGATCGTGCCGGCGGTGCGCAAGGCGGAAGGAAATCTTGCGAGCATTGCATTGGAGCAAGGTTTGGTGACCGAACTGAAAACCCGTTATCAAGTCGAACAACGATTGATCGAGTTGACCGGCGAAGACGACGATCACTCATTCTACGGCGTCGACTTCCACGATTACTTACAAGCCGAGCGACCAAGACGCGCGCTGCATTCCGCCAAGTCCAACACGATCGGCGTGGTAGTGGCTTCCGGCGAAATTTTAGATGGCTCACAACCGCCCGGTACCATCGGTGGCGACTCCACGGCGCAGTTACTTCGGCAAGCGCGT
>JAYTQU010000377.1:0-1910 GCA_043746555.1 Pseudomonadota bacterium
CTCGGCGACCTGCACAATCATTTGCACGACCCGGCGATCGTCAATGGTGTGCGCGATACGGGCGGTCGTGTCACGCTTGCCATCTACCATTGCAAGAAGCCCGTGATCGCCGCGATTAACGGCGCCGCCGTCGGTATCGGCGCGACCATGACGTTGGCAATGGACATTCGACTTGCGTCCGATAAGGCGCGCATCGGGTTTGTGTTCGGTAAGATCGGCATCGTGCCCGAGGCGTGTTCGACTTGGTTTTTGCCGCGCGTCGTCGGTATGCAACAAGCACTCGAATGGATTTATAGCGCCGATATTTTCGACAGTGCTGAAGCCTTGCGCGGCGGATTGGTGAAAGCGGTGTATCCGGCCGATCAATTGCTGATCGCGGCCTACAAGCTCGCGCATAAGTTCTGCGATCATCGCTCGCCGGTATCGACCGCATTCATGCGGCAAATGCTTTATCGAAACAGCGCACAATCGAGTCCGCTCGAAGCACATCGCATCGATTCGCTCGCCATGTTTTACACGAGCATCGGCGATGGCAAGGAAGGCGTGCAGGCGTTTCTTGAGAAACGCACGCCGAATTTCTCCAGCAAAGCGTCGCAAATGCCCCCTATTTATCCGTGGTGGCCCGAGGCTTAAAGGCTTAACGATGACGCGTCGCAGCGTTGACGATTCTTTATGGGACTGTTCGAAATCTCATACAATTGCGGCGGTATAGTCTCGCCGATTGAAATTACATTATCAAAACCACATTTGGGGAACGCACATGCTTCGTCAGCTAACCGCCGCGCTCGCTGTTGCCAGCGCTTTGTTTACTAACTACGTCGGCGCACAATCGCCGGCCGCAGAAAAAATCGATTACAGCGACGCCAAGAATTGGCTATGTCTACCGGGCCATCACGATTCCTGCGCCGTCGATCTCACTACTACGGTAGTGGCCGCAAACGGCAAGACAAAGGTTGAGAAATGGAAAGCGAATCCTAAAGCGGGCATCGATTGCTTTTACGTCTATCCAACGGTTTCGTTGGATACCACGCCCAACAGCGACATGAATGCAGGTCCCGAAGAACACAGCGTGGTGCTCGCGCAGTTTGCGCGATTCGGATCGCAGTGCCGAACGTTTGCGCCGCTGTATCGACAAGTCACGTTAACGGCGTTACGCGCCGGCATGGCGGGCAAACCGATAGCGGTCGATCGCGCACTCGGCTACAACGATGTGGTCAATGCATGGAACTATTATCTCGAACACGACAATCACGGCCGCGGCGTGGTGCTCATCGGCCACTCGCAAGGATCGGGCGTGCTCACGCAGCTGATTAAAAACGAAATTGATGGTAAGCCGATTGAAAAGCAAATCGTCTCGGCGATTTTGATGGGCACCAGCTTGGCCGTGCCCAAAAGCCAAGATGTTGGCGGTACATTCAAGCATGTTCCACTGTGTCATTCGGCAACGCAGATCGGTTGCGTAATTGTGTACGCATCATTTCGTAGCACCGTGCCGCCGCCGGCAAATTCGTTGTTCGGTCATGTGCCCGGCGAAAATATGATGGCTGCCTGCACCAATCCGGCAAACTTGAGTGGCGGTAGCGGCGAACTGCATTCTTACTTTTCGAATCGCGCGCGCGCGGAAGGCGCCGCAGCGGCTTGGGCAACTGACGTAAAAATCACTACGCCATTCGTCAGCACGCCGGGCTTAGTCACTTCGCAGTGTGTGAATAACGAAAAAGGTTCTTATCTTGAGATCACCGTTCACGGCGATCCATCCGATCCGCGCGTCGACGATATTGCCGGCGATGTGATCGCCAACGGTCAAGTGCAAGCCAACTGGGGATTGCATTTGATTGACGCCAATCTCGCGATGGGCAATCTCATCGACATCGTTAACCACGAATCGAAAGCGTACCTATCGCAACACA
>JAYTQU010000378.1:0-28284 GCA_043746555.1 Pseudomonadota bacterium
GCTATCCAATCCAAATCGATATGCAGCGTGCCTTCGCCACGAGCATCCGCGTAACGCAGCGTGGCGCAAGCTTTGCCGTTCACGATGCTGCCATGAAACTGTCATGCAAGCGTCGCAATGGCGGCCGATAGTATCGACTAATTCTACTTTGTCAGGTCGGGATCAAGCGATGCGGGGCAAGGCGCACCGCGCGCAGCAGCGCAACCTGACAAAGTAGAACTACTTGGGCCCAAACGGGTCGTTGGAACCCCCCGTTAGCTGACGGTCAAAACGGTCGAAGCGGAAGTTCGTGCTTTTAGTCGCAAGACAGCTGATTTACACGATGTCAGATGATGTTAGTGAATTTTGGTGTGAGGGTCGAGGTCGGCGAGGATTCGCGCAGACTCGCCGCGTGAGCCGCAGAAGAACTTGGCGTCCGTGTGTAAATCATCGTGCTACTTAAGTCACTCTGATCTCGCAACGAGCGTTGAGCCGGCAGCAACTTCGGGCGGTCGATAGCGACTTGTCGAATCGACTCAGCGACGGCGTATCAGCCGCCATTTTTTCCTAATCTCTTACTTGACGCCCCACAAATGGCGATGTAGAAGAACGAATCGCACGCGATCGCGTTTTGGCGGGATGGGCCACACTGTGACCAAGCTGGATGAATATCTCTCTCGGTATTTCGTGACTGCGGAAGAATTGTCGGCCCTCTGCGATATATCGCCGGAAGCGCTTTGGCGGATGGTTCACAAGCAATTGGTGATGCAGCCGTCGTATATCGTTTCTCAGTCGCGTGTGATTGAATCGTACGTTTTCGGAAAATTGAGTTGCGATGGCGCGCGCAACGGCTGCTATTTTCGACCCGCTACGAAATTGTGGGTAAGGCGCGCCGTAGATGCACTACGCAATGCCGATGAATCCAAGGCTTACGCGACGCTCAAGGCAACGTTCGAGCGGAATTTCACCGCCGCTCTGCAAGCACTCGATCGAACAATGTGGCGCCTGCGCGACTGCATGACGGACGACGGCGCGGTTATCCAATTGGCAATGCAAACGCGGTTGCAGGACGCATGGAACCATCATCTGCATGGCGTCTTCGGACTGTGCGTTGTAAATCCGGAATCGGAAGCGGCGATTGCAATAAAGGAAGTATGCCAAGAAAAGCTCGCCGCCTTGAGCGACAACGGTGGCAAGGAAATATTTTCCTATAGCGAGGCGGAGGAACTGCTTGCGGTGATTGACGAATACGCAATGTTGTCAATGCCATTTTCGCCAGTTGAATACTCACTAAGCAGCCGCCACCGCCTGGTCGACAATTTACGGCCTCGGGTGGCGATGCATGGCCGCGAAAGCGCCGGAATCAGTCGGTAGTCTTGCGCGCGCTCGCGCCGCTTGTTATCGACGCTGAAACGCCGGGGCCCGCATCGCTAAAACCGATCCCGCGATAATCACCGCCCCACCAATACCCATCACCGCGGCTTCGCTTCGAAAGCGATCCATGATGACCCCGCCGAGAATGCTGGCCGGCGGAATCGCGGCATAAGAAATGAATCGCGTAACACCGACCGTTCGTCCCAGCAATGTCGCGGGAACTACACGCTGTCTAAGCGTGAAGAATGTAACGACCACCGCCGACAAGGCACCGGTCGCCAGCGCCCATTCCACCGCAAACACGGCTGCCGTCGGCGCGCCCGCTGCGACCAGAGCGACTATACCGGCACTGAGGCAGCAAAGAATGATCAGGTTTGCGTCGCCGATGCGTTTCATCAACCACGGCGCGCCGAGCGATCCAACCACGGCACCTGCGCCGACGATAGTGTAGTAGTAGCCCACTGCGTCTTGTTTGATTCCATAAATCGCCGTGTAAATAAAGATAAGATTCGCGCCGATGATCGACAGGCCGAAATTCACGCAGGCAAAGAGCACGGAGAAAGAGAACAAATTTCTGTCCCGGACGACGTACCGGATACCTTCGGCCAGCTCCGCGAATACGCCTGCCCCGCGCCCGCGACTGACCGGTAAACCGGGAAGAAACCATAGTAGCGGCACAGATAACGCGAAGCCCACCGTGCAGAACAACACGATGTCGCTCGCTAAGAAATGACCCATCATAACGGCGACCAGCGCTGGCGCTGCAATATAAGTTGTATTGTCGAATGCGTACACCAGCGAATTGAATTTCGCTAGCGCTCCCTCATCCATCATTTCCGGAGCGATCGATTGAAACATCGGATGATGCACGGCTGATACGCTGGCCGACGCGAAAGCAAGGAATAGCAAGGTCATGGCTGCTTGTCCACCTGTCAACCTGGTCATGGCGAGATAAATTGCCACCGACAAACAGATGCTCACGATGTCACCACCGATCAAAAAGCGTCGCTTGGAATAGCGATCGCTCCACACACCGGCAAAAGGAGTCACCACCAGGTACGGTAACATAGTGGCCGCGTAAGTGAGCGCCGTCCATACCGCGGAATTAGTAAGGCTCAGTATCGCCAGAGGAACGACGAATGCTGCGATCCATGAACAGGTCGTCGTAAACAAATACGAACCCAGCAGTCGTTTCATCCTCGTTTCTCCACCGGCTCAGATACGTCTATGCAAAGTCTCTGCCGGAGGTAACAGCGCTTCACGCGAGTTGCCGATTTTTCAGAAACGCCGCGCTGTCAGGTAAGCGACCACGGAATTCCCGAAACCCGCTCACGATCGATCTGCTTCCACCCATCGCCAATATTTCGCGGCGAAATTTCCGTCCGATCACGCCCATTTGATCGGGTACTTCGCAAAATGCCTCAAAAGCATCTGCGCTGATCACCGCCGACCAGAGGTAACCGTAGTACCCCGCCGCGTATCCGCCGCCGAAAATATGCGGAAAACTGGCGAGAAAACGATTGTATTGCGGCGCCGGGAACAGCCCGATTTCGGCGCGCGCCGCCTCGACAATGCGCAGCGCGTCGCTCCAACGACCGGGCGTATCGATGTGCAGCATCATGTCTATCAAGGCAAACTCGATCTGTCGCATCATTGTAAGTCCGTAGTGGAAATTTCTCGCCGCAAGCAGTTGACGGAATAGATGCTCGGGCATTGGTTGGTTGGTTTCGACATGCGCCGTTAAACCAGCAACACTGCGCCATTCCCATGCGAAGTTTTCCAGCAGCTGGCTCGGCAGTTCGATTGCGTCCCACTCGACGCCGGTGATCCCGGATACGCCAACCTCGTCGATTGTCGTCAGCACGTGATGCAGACAATGTCCAACCTCGTGAAATAGCGTCACCGTATCGTCGTGAGTGAAAGTAGCCTCCTTTCCATCGAGACCGGGTTCGAAATTACAGCACAAGAAAACAGCCGGCGTTCGCACCCGTGCTCCGCTACGCTTTCGAGAACGGCATTGCGCTACCCATGCTCCTCCGCGCTTACCGGGTCGCGCGTACAGGTCCAAATAGACGTCGCCGATCTTCTCGCCCCCGCTGTCCATGAGCAGCACATGCTTCACCTCCTTGTGCCAAACTTGAGCGGTGCCCGGGCGAGCAGTCAAACCAAACACCGTTTGCAGGATGCCAAATAGTCCCTGGAGGACTGCGTGCTCCGAAAAATACAAGCGCACGCTCTCCGCGGAAAATCCGAAGATGCTCTCTTTCATGCGCTCGGCAATGAATGGCGCATCCCACGGTTGCACCACATCGATGCCCATCTGATTCTTTGCGAACTCTTGCATGTCGCGCAATTGCGAGGCAGCGGACACACGGGCGCGTTGCGTGAGCTCGCGCAGAAATGCCATGACCGACTCCGGATCGGTGAGCATTCGATCCACCAGCAAGCAATGCGCGAAACTTTCGAAACCCAAGACAGCCGCGAGCTCACCTCGCAGCGAGAGAATTTTCTCCACGATTTCCGCGTTGCTAAGTTCAAGCGGTCCGAGTTCGGAGCAGCGGGTCGTGAAGGCCTTGTATATTTTCTCCCGCAAGCGTCGATTGCCGCAATGATTGAGCACGCCCCAAACAGTTGCGGTTTGCAGCGACAGCGTCCACCCGCGGCGTCGTTCCGCTTCGGCTCGCGTTCGCGCTGCGTTCTTAATCGACTGCGGCAGCCCGGCGAGCGACGTTTCATCGTCAACATTAAGCGTAAACGTATGAGTGGCGTCGGCCAGACGTTGTTCATACTGCGCACAAAGCGCACTGAGTTCGATCCGGATTGCCGCTGCACGTTCTCGGCGTTCCGGCGCAAGCTCCATCCCCGCCAAACGAAACGTTTGCAGCATTTTTGTGACGACTCGTTGTCGGGCGGTGCTATAGCTCGGGAAACTCGCGGCGGCCGCAAGCGCCTTGTAGCGCTCGTAGAGGTGCTCGTTTTGCGATATTTCCGCAGCGAATGCCGCCACCTTCGGCAACGACGCGCTGTACGCATTGCGCCATTCGGCGCTGCCGGCGACGGCCGCAAGATGCGACACCACATTCCACCCCTCCTGCAGCCGGTCGAAGGATTCATCGAGCGGCGCAACGATACTGTCCCAGTCGCACGCTGCGACTTTCTCGATCGATTCGATCATGGCGCGCGCATTACTCAAGAGCGCATCGATCGCTGGCCCGACATGCTCGGGTCGAATGTCCTCGAAGCGTGGCAGCTCACACATTAAATAGAGAGGGTTGGCGTCTTGCATTTGCGAGTCCTACTGCATGGCATCGTCGGCGATGCATCGATTGAAAAATTCCGAATCTATCGAGCGCATGTTGTCCGATTCGCGAACAGATGCTGGCTCCTAAAAGTCCACCGTGAGAAATCCGCTGAATGAGCGTTGCTCTAACGGTTGGTACGCTCCGGAGCTCAAGACGGTCCACGCGAATTCGTTCAACGCGTTGTTGACCGACACTCTGAAGGTGTAGGGCTTGTCGCCAATTCTAAATTTGTAGCGACCGCCGACGGCGACAGTGGAATACGCTCCGCTGCGAACCGAGTTGTCGTCAGTGCCGGTTTGCGCCCCGATGTAGTTGACGCCGAGATTCAAAGACACTGCCGGTAATGCCGGCAGTTGATAATCGACGTTCAACTGCGCGACCCGGCTTGGTTGTCCGACGGGCAGACGCGCAATGCTCTCTTGGGCATCGGCAACATTCGATACCCGTGGAGCGGAAACAATCGCGCCCGCGACCACCGTGAATCCGTCGACCGGCGTCGCGGATAAACTCACTTCTATGCCGACGTGCGTCTCGGTTCCCAGTGCGCGATAGGCATTCAACCGGTCGATGGTTAGATACGGCTTCTCAATGGAGAAGTAACCGACGATTAGCTTCATTTTCTCGGTTGGCGTCCATTTGAACCCAGCGTCATGCTGTTCCGTGCGCACCGCAGGCAATGGCTGCGCACGATTGGCCGCCGTATCCGGCGCATTGCCGCTATCTTCCAACCCTCGCGTGTAGCTTGCGTAGGTGGCAATTGTCGGGGCGACATTGAACGCAAGCGTCACATAGGGTAGCCAGGGTGTCGACTTGAGTTCAACGGCTAAAGCATTGGGACGATTTTCGGTCCTGCGATATTCTGTTTTTTGCAGGCCTACTCCCATCTCGCCGCTCTTACCCACACTGAGTCGATATGAAAAACCCGCGGTCCTTTGATCTACGTGATCGCGAGTCTGCGCTGAGAATTGCAGATCCGGCGGCGACGCCGTCAGCGGAACATTCACGGATACTGCGCCTTCATCGAGCAACTGCGATCCGCCGTAACGAGTCGCAACGCTGCGCCAACGAATCGTTCCGAGCAGCTCATGTTGCAACCGCCACCGCTCGAACACGCGCGATATTCGCAGCTCACCGCTCGTTGACGCAGAGCGCTGCGGCGGATCGGCGATCAGAATGCGCGTTGCTTGACCGTCCGGCGCGATGTCCGCTAGCAGATTGGCGTAGCTCGAATCGGTCCTGAATAAAGAATTGAACAACCCGGCTTGCACCGTCCAATGATCGATGTCGGCGGTTCCTATCAATCCTGCGTTGTCGGTAAAACCGTTCAACAAATCCCAGCTGGGCCCGGCGTATTGTCCGCGTTTGATTTTCGGCGGCAGGTACGCGCCAGCCGTCGTATAAATTGGCGCCGCTGTCTGGTCGCTGATATAAACACGCCCCCAGAACATCGTAAACGCGACATTGTCGGCGGGATGCCAGCGTGGCACAAACCCGATGGAACTCACGACATCGCTGCCGCCGGTACCGAGATTTTCTCGAAACACCGACATGCCGGCCGCGGTGCTCAAGTGTTTACCGTCCAGAGGCAGTTGACCATCGAGCTGCACACTTTGACCGCCAAACGGTCCATAGCCCACGACCGCCGAGAGGACAGGAGTTTCGCCGCTCGGGCGAAGTGTGATGTCCACAATCCCGGTGGGTGACGGGAACGGATATCCTTGCGCAGCAATGCCGACATGGATCGTCGATTCAGAACGCACACGAATGTTAATCGGCGCTTGCTGGTCGAAATAGAGTCCCTCTACTCGCGCATTTCCTGCGACGGTCGGCGAGAAGCCACGTACCGATGTCTCGTCGTACAGTCCGATTGATTCCAGGCCAATGCTAGTTCCAAACGCATCCTGCGCAGAGAGCACTACGTTTTCATCGGCTCGCTGCGCAAGCGCTTGGCTCGGAACGATCGCCCATGCGGCAATTGCAACGAATGCCAAGTCGCGTAGCCCGACGATGCTCGACGGGAGTGCTACATTCCACTGTGCATGCCGCGTTGACGCCAACGAATTCGTCGCGCCACTAGGTTGTTTTGTCGTTTGCATATTCAAATGTTTGTATCGACTTCGACTAGCGGACCGCGTGGACCGATTGCAGGTCGCCATTCGCAGGTTACTTAAGCTCCGCAGCGCGGCTCGTTTTTTCTAACACGCCAAAAAAACGAATGTGCAGCATCTAATGTGTGACGCCGCCACAAACACCGCAGTTAGGATTTCTAACCCAGGTCTCGGCCACGTCGACGGAGAGATCGTCGAAAGAGAACTGTTTTAGCTTATTGGTAAGCTCGGGCGCCTGACACCGGGTGATGTATTTGATCGCCTCGCTCACCATGATTCCAGCGGTTACGGCAACCAGCGGTACGAACGCCGGTGCCGGACGCTCGTAGTTAAGATCTTCCGTTTTGTTCATGTTAAGAACTCTCCTGGCGACTTCACTCTTGGAACGCGCCGCTGTAAACCAGCACGCCTCGCATCCGCTTATCCCAGGCTGCACAGAAAAGAATACCGCTCTGCGGATGTCGAGGCCGCCGCTTATAAAAGGAACGTTGTTGGCTACGCACGCCGCATTCAACCAGTCGCCGATGTAATTAGCCGGTTTGTCCGCGATGCATATCACGATATCGTGGCCTTTGACTACTTCACTAACGCTCTCTGTCGAGTCCAAGCGCCGGTGATGCGTGGCGATGTCCAGCTCGCTGTTGAATTCCAATAGTCTGCGTTTTGCTGTCTCCACTTTCACTGATCCGATGTCCGACTCTTTGTACAAAATTTGTCGGTTCAAATTCGACAACTCGATTTTGTCGAAATCCAAAATCGTCAAATGTTTCGCCCCTACGGCGGCCAATTCGTACAGGATATGCGTACCTAAGCCGCCGCATCCGAGTACGCAGATCCTGGCTGCGCGAATTCGCTCTTGAAATGAATATTTGTTATCTCCGAACTCCGCCAGTGATCCGAAGAAGTCGAAATTTCGCGAAAAGCGCGTACGCAATTCCTCGCTGAGCGAAGTACTCAGTTCCTCCTCGGGAACTTCCACCATCCGATGTTTAATGAAGTCGTCAACAATGGATGCAATGTGACTTCGTTCGACATTCGGATGCTTCGAATAGACGAACGACACCACCTCAGCGGCGGTACGAGTACCGTCGAGAGCCTGAGTGAGTTCCCACATGGCGCCGTCCCGTTCCGGAATGCGCGCATATTTGCCGCAGTTTTGCAGCACGACTTCCTCACCGACGCTGTAAGGCAAAATCGTTGGTTTAAGACGCAACTTCATATTCATATCGACATCCCCTCGCTAGACTCGCATTCCACTACGCGCATCACTGCACTGATACTTTGGCAACGTGGCACCGGGGACGCTTGCGCGTCCCCGGCGTCCACCTATTGGTAGATATCAGCCGACCACATGTTTGCCGGCGACCGAAGCTGTTTCGAAGCTCATGGTGTTCTCCTAAATGATGTGATGTACCTCAACTTCCAATCACCCTTCATCCAATCGGTGAGATGGCCCCCGTGTCTTCCGAAGTCGACTACTTCAAGAAGGCACGTAGGCAACTCTACAGAACTAGTATTTCAGAGTGATATCGTCCCGAGGTACCTGTGGTGTTGTGAGGGTATGCAAGCAAACTTGTCGCTCAGTTGCTGCTATTAACTTCATCTCCAGAAAATGCACATAGTCGAACGACGCAACGAAGCGACACACGCTGTCGGTACCTCGTCAATGTATTGCGCAAGAACGCGTGTTTGTGTTGCGAGGGTGCGCATACAAACGCGTCGCTTAACCAACTCGCGTAGTTGGAAGCTGGTTTATATTTAATTCCATGGAGACAATCCAAGGGAAATCGTTTTCGTTAAATAGCTTCGGCCGCGTTGCGCTCATCGCTGGCTCGTTGTTGTTTGCGATTTATTCGGCGCTGTTTGCCGTTCTTTTGTCGCTACATGCGGACACCATCGATTTCGTTCAGGCAGTGCTCAACCCCAATAGGCGGGCATTGGCGCTGATGGCTTTAGACATCGTGATCGAGTGACGGCTTGTGGCCGAACTTTCCCGCGCTCGACTGGACGATTAAGTGACAAGCGAGCGAGTCCAAGTCATCATTCCGGGCGAACGCTAACAACGGCATATCTTGGAAGGGAGGAGAATTTGGCCCGGTCTCATCTTGATGCAAGCATTTTAATTGTCGCGCTCACGTGGTTCTGCTGCTGCGTCTCCCCTTCCTTGGCGCAACAATCATCGGGCATCTCGATCGCCGCTAGTGCGCAATCACGCGATGGCAAAACCGTTTATTACTACACTGTGACCAACAACAGCGCCCAACGGATTGTGGCCTTCTCCGTGGGAAGCGACTATCTCCACGGCATTTCCGAGTTGACTGATGCTCCGAACGGCTGGTCAGCGAGCTCAGGAATTGCGGCGGGAACTGTCCTGTCTCCATCGAAGTGGAACGCATCCGTGATTTCAACAGAAGACAGCGCCGCCGTGGAGATCGAATGGCGCAATGACGGAACGGCAGACCTTTTGCCAGGAACAACGCTCGGCGGATTTGCTCTGACGGTCGCGCGTCCAAGCGCCCCATACTTGAATTCGCATTGGACAGTGATATTTGGCAATTCCACCGTCGCATTTGGGACATTGACACACAGCGACAGTCTGCCGCGTCCGCGCAAGGCGCGTCAGTAATGTATCGATATCTCCCCCGAGCTGTAGCTATCGTTGATGAATTGACATCCGGCGCAAATCCAACGGTAGATGTCGATTTGCGGCGTGTTACTTGCCGGCGCTTATCTCATCTGAAGACGACCAAGCGCGATGAATGGGCGCTGCTCGAACCCCACCTTTTCTCGTTCACGGAGCAACCGCGAATGGATCCGACCAAACAAAAGCTAAAAGAATGGCTTGTTTGTAAAACAATGTTCGCGGCTCGCGATCTCGTACCAGGCTTAGCAGTACGCGATTTCGTCTTCGAGAAAATCAAGGCGGAGTTTGCGAATTGGTCGGAGAGTTTTATTTGTCGGGCCGATCTCAATAAGTATCGCACTCGCTATGTGCATTCGCTGCTCGAATCGGAGATAAAGAGAACTCACCTCGCTTGAACAGGAAGTGTTGTCGAGCATGCGCGATCACGAGTTGCTGGCAAGGAACGTGGATTCCGAGTTCGAGCAACAATGGAACTTTGCGGAGCGGCTCGCCGATCGCATCGCCACGTTTGGCGGTAGCTGCTCGTTGTTGATTTGCTTTCGCGGATTCATGTTCCTGTGAATTGCGATGAACTCGTTGGTACTTTTGTGGCGATCCGTCGATCCTTTCTCGTATATTCTTTTAAATCCGATGCTCTCGTGGCTTGCGGCGATCCAAGAAGTGCAGTTGGAGTTGTTGTCGGAAATCGACCGACATCTTTAGCCGGCTTCGTTAAGAAGTCGAGTTCGACTTCGAATTTCGGAACGCACTAATAAATACAATAACCGCGCCTGCCGTGATACCCATGTCGGCGACATTGAGTATTCCAGTGCGCAGCGGCCCGATCCCGAAGTTGAGGAAATCGACCACGTAGCCGCCGTACGCGATACGGTCGTACAAGTTGCTCGCGCCACCCGCAAAAATCAGCGCCAATGCAATCAGTGTTGGCCGATCCATATTCTTGGCCAGGAGCGCGTAGCCCAACATGGCAAAGAGCACCACGCCAACACCAATTGACCAAATGCCATTCCGCCACGGCTCCGGCAACGAATCGCCCAACCCTAGAAACGCGCCGTAGTTGTGCGCCAATTGCAGTCGCACCGTATCGCCGAAATAGGAATACAACTCGCCATGTTTTAGATGCGACTTGGCAATCGACTTGGTAAATTGATCGCAACCCGCATAAACCAAACCGATGGTAACAAA
The DNA here is from genome assembly GCA_043746555.1 of Pseudomonadota bacterium. Taxonomy (GTDB): domain Bacteria; phylum Pseudomonadota; class Gammaproteobacteria; order Steroidobacterales; family Steroidobacteraceae; genus CAZQYC01. The sequence goes on from JAYTQU010000378.1 coordinate 10,593, forward strand.
CAGCGGAATTCGGAGTGTTTTGTTCATGGGAATAGACTAGCACGCGTAGGGGGAGGGAAAATCGCGCGCATCGAGAATATGATGCTCGCGCTATGCAGCGTTCACGCGGTCGACCTCGCCATGACGATGTACTTACGCCGACCGAATGGCGTGTCGTGCAAGCCGTGCGTCATGGACTCAGCAATGCCAAGATCGCGAAGCTACGTGGGATCAGTCTGGATGCGGTCAAGTTTCATGTGGAGAACGCGATCGGTAAATTGCAACTTGACAATCGCGATGCGCTCCGTCGCTGGCGGGGAATTCCCAAACACAGCGCACTCACTCAACAGGCCAACGACATGAACGCAACACTAACGCTCGGGCCAATCGGCCAAATCTCGCGGACTGCGAAAGACATCAAACGCGCCGAGGAATGGTATGGAAAAGTATTGGCACTGCCGCATCTTTTTATCTTCGACAAACTCGTTTTCTTCGATTGCGGCGGGACGCGATTGTATCTTCAAGAGCAAGCTGACGCAGTCGCTGAGTCGGTGTTGTATTTTCGAGTCGCCGACATTCAAAACGCTTATAGTGAATTACAAGCTCGCGGTATCGAATTCGTCGGTGCGCCGCACATGATTCACAAACATGCCGACGGCATGGAAGAATGGATGGCGTTCTTCAATGATCCGGAAGGTCGCCCGCTAGCGTTGATGTCGCAAGCGATTGCAAATTAGTACGGCTGCAAGAAAGCTATGGAAATTATTATCGATTCTCAGTTAGTGCGAGATATCGTTTCGCAAGAAACCGACGAAGCGAGCGCCGAGATCGAGATGCTCGGAGTCATCGCCGCTTATCGACGTTCGCTCGAACGACTCGATCAACGACTCAGTAGCGCCAAAGACGCGCCTACGCTCGCGTGCAAAGCCGGTTGCTCGTGGTGTTGTTACTTCTCGGTCGATGTTCGGCCGGTCGAAGTGTTTAATATTTTGGAATTCGTCGAGCGGCAACTCACACCGAATGAACGCGATCGAATACGAAAGGAAATCGCCACAAATAAGTTGTTGCTTGAGCAACTATCCGAACAGGAGCGTGCAACGCGAAACATCAAGTGCCCGTTCTTGGCCAGCGGTCGCTGCACGATTTACGCGGCGCGGCCGCAGACTTGCCGCAACTATCACGCGACCGATGCGACAGGTTGTCAAAGATCATATGAGCAGCCGAACAATGTCGACATCGATCCCGAGTTTGCACCGGTTGTGTATCAAGTCGGCGGCGCGCACGTGGATGCGTTTTCTAAAGCAATGAGCGATGCCGACTACGATACCGATGCCTATGAGTTGAGTACCGCGCTTTCGGCAGCGATGTCGAGTCCGGACATTGCGCGACAGCGTTTCGAAGCAAAACTGAAACCCTTCGTCGATGTTCAGGGCAACGACGTGCCTCTGGAATTTGTCGAGCTCGACGAATAGTGGTGACTAGATAAGTGGCGACCAGGCAATCGCGTCACTCATCGCCGTCAGCATTTTGGTCCACGATGCTTCCGTTTTGGCGCGATAGTCCGCCCAATGCGGATGCAGTTCGTGCGTCAGCGTGAGTTTGCTGCCGTTTGCGGTCGCCGCGATGTCGACGATTACTATGCTGCTATGGGCGGTTCCCTTGACGGCCCACGTGAAAGCGAGGCGATACGGACGAATGAATTCCAAATACTTGCCGCCGTGATCGACATTGTCTAGTCCGCGACGCTGCACAAACGAGAACGATCCGCCTTCGCGCGCATCGACAGCGATTCGCACCATCTCTCCCATTCCTGGCGCAAACCACTTGCGAATTTTGTCGGTCGTGAGCCAGGCGTCGAAGACCGCTTCGGGCGGCGCGGAAAAATTATAGGTAACTTGCGCTCTCACGTCGGCCGATGCGTTCATACCCTGCGTCTCGCAATGAAAGAAGTGTTGAGATGATACAGCGCCGATCCGATTGCGTTACGCTTATGCGTTATTCGAATCTTACGGGAGGTTGTATGCGTAGACTACTGACAAGAACAAATCGGGCAGCATTTGTAGGCGCTTGTTTCTTTGCGCTAAGTCCTGCCATGGCGGCGGGCGTCGACTATTCGACGCTCGATCCCAAAGCAATCGCAATCAAATCGCTTGCCGACATTCAATGGAAGGGAAACGGACGCGGCGCACAACAGATTGTGCTCGCCGGCGATCCTTCCAAGCCGGGGTTGTATGTCATTTTGATTAAGTGGAATCCCGGCAGTAACAGTCGCCCGCATTTTCACCCCAACGATCGCTTCATTACGGTGTTATCCGGCACGTGGTGGGTAGGAAGCGGTCGCAAGTACGATCCCGATTCAATGAAGCCGGTACCCGCCGGCAGTCTGGTCACGCACTTCGCCAACCAAGTTCACTATGACGGCGCAAAAGACGGCGAGGCCATTTTGCAAATCGTCGGCATGGGTCCTGCGACGGCGACGTCTGCGGAAGACAAATAGTGGTGCGCGACAAATCACTCACTCCAAACCGAGAAGCTTCGATGAAAATATACTCCTGGAACGTCAACGGCATTCGCGCGGTGCTGAAGAAAGGAACGTTTCAATCGTTTCTTGAAAAACATCAACCCGACATTCTGTGCTTGCAGGAAACCAAAGCAGAACGAGGACAAGTGGAGGCGGAGTTTCCGGAGTACCAGGAATATTGGAATTCCGCGATCAAGAAAGGCTACTCGGGTACCGCGATATTTTCTAAACGGGAACCCATCGCCGTTATCAACGGCTTTCCGCACGACTTCGTCAAGCGCTACCAATTCGCCGACGAGCTCGAACGCGATAGCGCCGGCGAGGGCCGCGTGATCGCGGCCGAGTACGATAAGTATTACGTCGTCACCGTCTACACGCCAAATGCGAAAGACGATTTGAGCCGTTTGTCGCTACGTCACAAACATTGGGACCCGGCGTTTCTTGCTTACTGCAAGCAACTCGAAAAGAAGAAGCCGGTGATATTTTGCGGCGATCTCAATGTTGCCCACACGGAACTCGACTTGGCCAATCCAAAGCCCAATCGCGGCAAAAAGGGATTTACCGACGAAGAGCGCGAAGGCTTTCAACATTTTGTCGACGAAGGATTCGTCGATTCCTTTCGCATATTTAAGGAAGGCAACGGTCATTACACTTGGTGGAGTCACTTCGCCAATGCGCGTTCGCGAAACATCGGATGGAGAATCGACTATGTATTGGTCTCTTCCCTACTGCGCAACGCGGTGAAGGCGGCTGAAATTCACGCGGAGGTTATGGGTTCGGACCATTGTCCAGTGAGCATCACTTTGTAAAATATGTCGTAACAAAGTGCTTGACTCGCTAACCCTTACTCGTGGTAGATTCGCTCCATGCGTTGCACATCTTATTTCTACGGCTACTTTTGGTTCTCGCGCCACACCGGCGGACGAGAGGCGAGCGCGTAGACTGAAGAAAGATCAAACGCAAACGACTCACGAAACCGCCGGACCTCCGGCGGTTTTTTTTTGACCTGCAGGGACGTAGGAAACACTGGAAATGCAGGCTGGCGACTGTTCCATACAGCGCCAGCATTTCCTACATCCATGTAGGTCAGAGCAATTTTCAGTGCGGCCTACATGGACTTAGAGAATGCAGGAGCGCGGACGATTGATGAATGAATTGGCTACGTAACGATCGGGAGAACGATAATGAATCCTCAGACAGGTGCGATGCAAACCAACGGCATCGCGCCGATCGACAAGACCGGACTCACGGATGACGAACGCATCGGCGCCATCCGCCCGTTACCGCCGCCGGACCATTTGATGCGCGCGGTGCCGATTCGCGGCACTGAAATCGAGTCGCTCATCGCTGCCACGCGCCGACGCATCAAGAGCATCTTAGTCGGCAAGGATCAGCGATTGTTAGTGGTGATCGGCCCGTGTTCGATTCACGATCCGGTTGCCGCGATGGAGTACGCGCACAAATTGCGCGAGCAGCGCGAACGCTACGCCGACACTCTCGAAATTGTCATGCGCGTTTATTTTGAGAAACCGCGCACCACGATCGGATGGAAAGGATTGATCAACGATCCGGGACTCGACGAAAGTTTTCGCATCGACGATGGACTGCGCATCGCGCGACAATTGCTCGCCGACATCAATCGCATCGGCGTACCCGCTGGCGCCGAGATGCTCGATACCATTTCGCCGCAATACATCGGCGATCTGATTAGTTGGGGCGCTATCGGCGCGCGCACTACCGAAAGCCAAGTGCATCGCGAGTTGGCGTCGGGGATTTCCGCGCCCATCGGTTTCAAGAACGGCACCGACGGCAACATTCGCATCGCCACCGACGCGATTCAATCGGCCGCACGCGCACATCATTTTCTCGGCGTACATAAAAACGGCCAGGTGGCGATTGTCGCCACTACCGGCAATCCGGATTGCCACGTCATCCTGCGCGGCGGCAAACAACCTAACTACGATGCGGCCAGTGTTGCGACGGCATGCAAGGAACTTGTGAACGCAAAACTTCCACCGCGATTGATGGTCGATTGTTCGCACGCCAACAGCAGCAAGCAACACGAGAAACAACTGGACGTTGCTCGCGACATCGCGGCTCAGCTCGCCAACGGTTCGCGACAGGTGTTCGGCGTGATGGTGGAAAGTCACTTGAACGCCGGCGCGCAAAAATACACCGCCGGGAAAGACGATCCGGCGACATTGCACTACGGCCAAAGCATCACCGATGCTTGCTTAGGTTGGGAGGAGTCGATAATGATTTTGAAAATCTTGAGCGAAGCGGTCGCCGCGCGGCGAGCTGCTGTCGAATTTTCGGCGGCGGCCGAAGCGTGAGCAACAGCCTATGCGCACTGCGCTGTGCAAGACTTGCTTAAACGGCGATTGCGGTCGAGTCCTTAAGTGCTGCAACGATGCGATGTCGCCCACCGCATGGCCGAATTGGTCGTTGATGCGTTTGAAGTAGTCGAGGTCGAGCATCATCACGACAAAGCTTTCGCCGCTGCGACGACTACTCCGCACTTGAGCTTGTAGTGTTTCCTCCATCGCGCGTCGATTGAGCAACCCGGTGAGTCCATCGTGCATCGATAATTTTCTCAGTTCATCGACTAGTCGCCCTACCACCAATGCCATCAGTGTCGCGTGAAATGCCGACACCAAAATGATAAAGGCGAGCGCGCCGCCCAGATCACCGCAAACACGGCCTGAATAGCGGCGCTAATTAAAAACGCGGCTTGAGTGGCGGACCAAGAAGCGATCATCGATGGCGACAACCGGGCTACGTCGAAGGTGCGAGCCATCTAACCGATGCTCGGCGCGAGCAGCAGATGAATTGCGTCGCGAGCGGTAATTTTCGAATTATGGTGAGCCGTCGCGGGAGCGGCGAACTCCCGCGACTCACTGTGCAATTCAGACAATCAATGTGAACGCTATTTCTTGGCGGCCAGCGTTTGCACAGCTTCAAGCGCCTTCTCGACATTTGCCGACGGCGATACGCCGCCGACGGTCGCGGCAACTTTGCCATCGGGCCTCACAACGAATGTGGTTCGCTCGGCAAAGCCATGGCCGATTTCCACGCCGCGCGTGTCCTTCATTCCCTCGCGCGCCGCCATCACTTTCAAATCGTAGGACTGCGCGATCTTACCTTCGACGTCGGACGCCACGGGTAACTTGCCGGCGCAGTAGTCGGGATCGGCGGAAAATTGATTGAGCCGCGTAATGTTGTCGAGCGATACGCCGACCACCGACGCGCCGGCCGCTTTGAACTTCTCCATATTCTCTGCAAACGTATGCGCCTGCACATTGCAACCGCCGGTATAGGCCGACGGATAGAAATAGACCACGACCGGGCCTTTTTTGAGCGCATCCTTGAGCGAGTAGTTAAATGCTTTTCCGGCGAGAGATGCTTCGGTTTTAAATTCCGGAGCCGCGTCGCCTTCTTTCAACGCCGCCATCGCGGGAAGCGCGAGCGCGCAAGACATGGCAATACTCAGCAGACGAAGTTTCATAGGAGTGCTCCCAATTGATCGAAGTGGTTGATTGAGATGAAGGATTAGTGCGATCGTAACGCAAGTATGACCGGCCATACAGCAGACTTGTTACGCCACGAGAATTTCGTTGTCTTGAACGTCGGGTTTCATTGTACAGACTTGCAAATCTCCACTCACGGCAATCGCAAGCCCTTAAGCGTCCAGCAGCGCGCGCTGTCGCTCCAAACTGGCTTTAGGCCGATACCGATCGCGCTCATAGATCATGTTAACTGTCGAATCGATAGTGAATATTCGAAACGCATTGTGCCGGCAAGAAATGATATGACGTTATTCGTCTAGACGTTGGTGAGCTATGCGCGCCAATGCAAGACTCCAGCCTCGTCCGACGACACCGTCCCGACCAACCCAATCGGTGAATGTTTTGGATCAATGAGCAACTCGATGCCCTCGCAATCGGTCGCCGACACGCGCGCCATGAGGCGCGCACCCTCCATCGTTCGCGCAATGACGACGCCATTTTGCGGTGCGCCATCGCGGTCGTAAATTACCGTGTGAGTTTCAATCGTTGCCTGACCGGTGTAATCCGTCAACAGCACCGGCGCTTCGCCACGGCGACGATCGACTTCAGATTGCACGACGTAGTGCGACTTCATAGGTGAACGCGGACGCTCGCGAGAAAGCACTATCGCATGATGTTTGGTAACGAACTCACCTTGGCCATAGAGCAAGCCGGTTGTCGCATGGCCCTCTCGTAGCTCTCGAACCATCGCGCAGGTTGCATGCGTCATGTAGTTGTTGAGCGGCGCGCCGAAGAAACTTAGTCCGCCGGTGACGGTCGGCGTGGCGTCAGCCGATAAGCCCAAGACTCGTCGCGTCATCTTCGGCACGCAAGGGAAACAACTGTAAAGTTCGAATGCATCGAGGCCTACACGGTGGTCGTCGCACAAGGCGCGCATCGCGTTAAGCACGACTTCTTGAGCATCCGAGCGCGCGTATTGATCGCGCTGCAAGTAGTCGCGTGGCTCCATCGCCGCTGCACCGCCCAGTACGAAAATCATTTTTGACTTGTCAATGCCGAGCGCGCGAGCTTTCTCGTAGGAAGTGAGAATGACCGCTGCGCCTTGATTAACGGCCGGGTTTGCCACCATGTGTTTGGTATACGGATAGCAGATCATGCGATTGTCGCGCGCGGGTGTTTTGATTTCATCGATGGAGAGATTTTTAGTCGACCACGAATAAGGGTTGCGCGCGGCGACAGCGGAAAATCGTGAATATAGTTCACTCGATTCGCGCAGCGCTTCCGCCGGCGATTGATTCCATGCGACATGCGACGCGTTCTCGTAAAACGGATACACGTGAATCGGCCGAATCGCACCGTGCGCATTCATCGTGGCGTTCAATCGTCCTTCGATCTTAAATGGATTTTCGATGTCCTTTGCAATCCGCGTCCACGGCAATTCGATCTTAGCGGCCTTGGCCTTGTTCACCGCGTACTGCGCCTCTGCACCGACGACTGCTGCGATTTCCGATTCGCCACGCGTAATTCGCAATGCCGCCTCGTGGATATACCGCATCGGACTTTCGCCGCCGGTCACGCCGTACACAGCGCGAGCAGGTTTGATCTTCAAGCGATCGCACAACTGCGATGCGGTTTTATCGTACCGCCAACTGACTTGATGCACGATATCGAGCGAATCGAGTCGCAATAGAAGATCGGCATTCGCGTCTTGTTCAGCGCGATGCAGAGCCTGGGACATCAATCCAATCGGTTCGCGCGAATGCAAAAGATCGCTCGGCCGATCGGTGATTTCGCCGATTGCGACGATGACCGGTAAGTGAGTAAGCACCCATCAACCTCAGTTCGAAAAAATACTTTTGACGAAGCCGCCAATTCGCGCAGCACGTGTCGGCGTCACTATCTTGCTGCAGGGCTGCTGTTAAGCACTCGAAAAACTTTCCGCAAACTCAACGAAGCGTTCGACATCCGCGAAATTGCTGGCGAGTCCCAACGAGACGCGCACTGCGCCGGTGCTTTTTCCATCGACGCAGTGACGGAAATCTTCGACGGTGAAGTGTTCGCTGTGCTCGGGTTGGCTGAAGCAACGGCGTAGTTCGTCGGCAGTGAGACCCAGCGCGATTTCTCCGCCGCCGGGATTGCAAAAGCAGCCGGTGCGAATTGAAATATTCGCTTGCAAAGCTCGCGCATCGACCACGCGATGATCGATAGCGCGGCCATTGGGATCGCTAAAATTAAATGCGATCGTGCCGCCACGTAGCCTGAGATCTTTCGGTCCATAGATTTGTATGAGTGGACGACCGTTGCGATGTCGCAATCCGATGAGTTTATCGAGCAGCCATCCGGTCAAACATTTGACTCGTTCGTGAATCGCATCGATGCCGAGTGATTCAAGATATTGCAAGCCAACCTGTATTGCCGGAATTTCCAGATAGTTTAATGTGCCATCTTCGAAGGCGGCGGCATCGCTGGCGAAGTAGTGCCTGTCGGCCTGCACCGACGCCACGGTGATTGTGCCGCCGGCGAACCACGGTCGCCGAAGTTTGGCGAGTGCGCTCTTGCGAGCCAACAAACAGCCAACACCGGTGGGATAGCCGAACATCTTGTAGAACGAGACGCAGACAAATTCCGGTCGATGAACGCTCAAGTCGAGACGGTTGGTTGCGACATGTGCCGCCGCGTCCAAGAAAACATCCCAGCCGTGCGCTTGCGCTTCACCAATCCATTCCAATGGATGTTGGACGCCCGAGAAGTTCGACTGTGCCGGAAACGCAAATAGATTTTCAGCCGGGCGCGTCGCGGACTCGAAATGCCTTCTCAAAATCGAATCGTCAATGCGCATGTTGCTCGGATCGAGCGCAACGTAGTCGACCGTTGCGTTTTTTGCGCGTGCGAACTCGCGAATGCCGTTCACCGAATTGTGATTGTCGAAGGTAAGCAGATAGCGACTTTGCGATGTAAAAGGATACGACTCGCCTACCAACTTCAAAGCAACACTGGCGTTCGCCGTGAATATGATCGTGTAATCGTCGGCCGATGCATTGAAGAACTCAAGAATAGAACGACGCGTGTCGTCCACCAAATGCGCAATATGTACGGCAGCAGGATTCGATGAGTGCGGATTGCCGAACACTTGTCCGCGCAACACTTCCAGATGCGCTTGCAATTGCCGATCGGCATACAGATTCGCAGCGGTGTAGTCAAGATAGGTATGACCGCTTACATCCAATTGACCGTAGTCGCTCGCTCGCAAATCATCGAGGTGCAGCGTCGAGCGATACGTTGGATACGTACGAAGGAATTCGTCGTATCTGCGTTTGAAATCGGAACCAGCGGTTGTAGCAATCTGCATTTGGACTATCTCTGAGAACGGCGCCTGCTTGAGCGAAACCATTCGACGCTGCAACATACTCGCCGTGCTTACGGTTCGCAACCGAAGCGACGTCAGCTAATCGTTAGCCTCAATCCCATCGCTCATCCAAATCGTTGACGCGCCCTGACGATAAAGTGCGCCGCAGTTGATAGCGGAAATGTTCGCAATTCGGTGACGATCGTTGTTACTTGCGAAGGAGTCGCCGAATACAGGATTTCAGTTTTTGCGATTCTCAGATAACATCTGACCACATCATATGGTCATTTGTAGTTGATTTTCTTTTGAAGATACCAGCCACAGCCTTCAAGGCGAAGCGTCGAAATCGCTGTTCGGGTACATGCGAGTCACGATCACCGTTAGCTGTATGATGCCCCTATGAGTTCCATCAGCCCTAAAGACGCTAAGCTGTATATCGAACGCTGGGCGCTTGCCAACCAGCGGGAGATCGAGGAACTGCGTGCGACCCCGATTGCCGTTAAGCTTCGACAACTGATCTCACTAATGGCGTCGGCCAGTGTCTTCCACGATTCCGTCGCGCGTCGGATTGATGAAGAAGAAGTTCGCGCTCGGTGGCAAAAAATTAAATCGGCATATCGTGTCTGATCCACTGCCGCCATCGCTGATAACAGCGCTGTCCGATCTAATGCGCTGGTCGGTAAGCGGACGTGTGCCACTGGTCATTGTCGGTGGCGTTGCGGCTTCCTTGTTGGGACGCACACGTTTAACTCGCGACATCGATGCATTAGTCTCGATTGCAGAAGATCGGTGGCAAGCAGCTGTCGAACAGTCGAAAGGATTTGGCTTCTTGCCGCGTATTGAAAACGCCGTTGAATTTGCGCAACGGTCGCGAGTTCTGTTGCTGCGCCATGTTGCCACCGATATTGAGATCGACTTAATGCTCTGCGGCTTGCCATTCGAGCAGGACGCAGTGTCGAATGCTCGCCTAGTTAACGTCGACGGCGTCATGGTTGCCCTGCCGCGCGTAGAGGACTTGCTAATCATGAAAGCGATTGCACATCGCCCACGCGATATGGCGGACATCGAAGGACTGATCGACGCTCATCCGGAAACCGACTTTGAGTTCGTTAGAAAGTGGGTGAAAGAATTCTCGATCGCCGCAACGATGCCTGATTTACTAACCGATCTTGAAAAGTTGGTCGAAAGAGCACCGCAGAAATAGCCGGTTTGCAGCGAGCATCGTTGCGGCAACTTATTGCGAATTGGGCGGGACTTAATCGACTAGTCGTTGCGGTACCCATGAAGGCCGACCCAATTCACGCGCGGTCCCAAGCGGCGAGCATTAGACCCTCGACTTCACTGAAATAATTGTCACGGGTTACCAACGTCATCGAGTGCTGCATTGCTAACGCAGCGATTCAAATGTTGTTTTCCGGAATGGGTCGTCCTTTCATTTTGAGGCCGTGTTTGATCGCGCCATAGGACTTTGCCGTCATGTCGTCGCCAACAACGACGGCCATTCCGGTGGCAAATCGATCGACACGCGCAACATTTTCCGTTGGCCTGCCCGACTTCAAACGCCGAAATACAACTCGCCCAAAACAATCGAGGGAACCGAGACACTTTCCGATGCGAAAAGCAGGTCGGCGATAGATGGCTCGTTGGCAAACAGACCAATGACGATATTGGTGTCGAGCAGCGCGTTACCACTCATTATTATTGATTTGCTCGCAACCAGCGGAAATGGCTTCTGACATTTTTGCTAAGTCGTCTTTAGGTATCAATCCGGCAAATTGCAAAAGGTATTTCCCGAGTTTGCCGGAGACTCGGCGACTCCTCAACGCCTGTGCAAACGCCAAGACTCGCTCACGGTCTTCGGGTGAGAGCTCGCTATCGGACTAACGAGACTTATGTTTAGGCTGTGCTCGTTGTGGAAGAGTGACGCCTTTCAATCCCGTGTGCTGTGTGCGCGCGGGCGTTGTTTTTCCATTTCGCAATTTATGCGGACGACGCGCGCCTTCGGACGAATCGCCCGTCCCTTGCGGTTGCCACGCGGGAATTAATTGATTCTTTCCCGCGCCGATCAAGTCTGCGCGGCCCATGCGTTTCAACGCTTCGCGAATCACCGGCCAATTGTTAGCGTCGTGATAGCGCAAGAAAGCCTTGTGCAAGCGACGTTGTTTCATGCCTTTCGGAATGACCACGTCTTCGCTGGTGCGCGTGATTTTGTGCAGCGGGTTTTTATGCGAATGCCACATCGCAGTCGCCGTCGCCATCGGCGATGGCAAGAACGCTTGCACTTGGTCGGCGCGAAAGCCGTTCTTCTTGAGCCACAGCGCAAGCTCCAGCATGTCTTGATCGGTCGTACCTGGATGTGCGGCGATGAAATACGGTATTAAGTATTGCTCCTTGTTCGCCTCTTTCGAGAACTTATCGAACAGCTCTTTGAATTTGTAATACGAGCCGACGCCGGGCTTCATCATTTTGGAGAGCGGGCCTTCTCCAATCGCTTCGGGCGCAATCTTTAGATAACCACCGACATGATGTTGCGCAAGTTCTTTCACGTACGCCGGCGATTCCACCGCCAAGTCGTAGCGCACACCCGAACCAATCAAAATCTTTTTGATGCCCGGCAATGCTCTGGCGCGTTGGTAGAGTTTGATGAGAGGCGTGTGATCGGTATTCAAGTTTGGGCAGATACCGGGATACACACACGAAGGCCTTCGACACGCCGATTCGATTTCGCGAGATTTGCACGCGAGCCGATACATGTTTGCCGTTGGGCCACCGAGATCGGAAATCACCCCGGTAAACCCGGGCGTGCTGTCGCGCACGGCTTCGATCTCTTTGATGATGGAGTTTTCGGATCTATTTTGAATAATGCGACCTTCGTGCTCGGTAATCGAACAGAACGTACAGCCGCCGAAGCACCCGCGTTGAATGGCAATCGAAAACCGAATCATTTCGTAGGCGGGAATTTTCGCTTTCCCATATGCGGGATGCGGCACGCGTCGATACGGTAATTCATATACGCCATCCATCTCTTTCATCGTCAGCGGAATGGGCGGCGGATTGATCCACACATCCACATCGCCGTGCCGCTGTACCAACGCTCGCGCGTTGCCGGGATTCGATTCAACGTGCAGGATGCGCGATGCATGCGCGTAGAGAATGGCGTCTTTGCTAACGGCGTCGTAAGCCGGCAAGCGGATGTAGGAATGAGCGCGATCTTTAGCGTGACGTTCGAAACGAACGACTCGTTCGTTGGCCAACGGTCCATTGGCTGCTGGCGACTGGCCGGAGGCGGAGCAAGAAGAATCGTTCTTACTCTGGCCAGCTACTGGTGGCCGATCGCCAGTAGGCTGCATCGCATACGGATCGATTGGCGGATTGAGTTTTCCCGGCGCATCGATACTGGTCGAATCGATTTCGATCCAATCGAGATTCAAGTCGCCGCGCGTAAATGCGGTGCCGCGTAGGTCGGTGATGTCGTGAATGGATTCGCCCTTGGCCATGCGATGCGCGATCTCGACGATTTGTCGTTCCGCATTGCCGTACACCAAAATGTCGGCCTGAGCATCGAGCAACAACGAACGGCGAACTTTTTCCGACCAGTAATCGAAGTGCGCGATGCGACGCAAGCTCGCTTCGATGCCGCCGATCACGAGCGGCACATCGCTAAACGCTGCGCGCACACGCTGCGAGTAAACAATCACAGAGCGATCGGGTCGCTTGCCGCCTTCGCCGCCCGGCGTGTAGGCATCGTCGCTGCGAATGCGTTTGTCGGAGGTGTAGCGATTCACCATCGAGTCCATGTTGCCCGCGGTGATGCCAAAAAACAGATTTGGTTTTCCCAACCGTTCGAAGTCAATCGTCGAACGCCAATCGGGTTGCGCGATGATTCCTACCCTAAAGCCCTGGGCCTCTAACATCCGTCCGATAATTGCCATGCCGAAACTGGGATGATCGACATACGCATCGCCCGTAACGATGATGACGTCGCAACTATCCCAGCCGAGTAGATCCATTTCCTCGCGCGACGTGGGCAAGAAAGGCGCAGTCCCAAATCGGGACGCCCAATATTTGCGGTAGGAAAATAGGTCGCGGGCGGGAAGCATTGAGAAGGGCCTACTGGCGGCTGGCAAACTGGCCACTGGCCGGAAAGGAGGCGGATTCTAATGGTTTACGGCTACTTTGTGTTTGTGTTCCTGGCATTTACCAGTTGACCACTGGCCAGTAAACCCGCTTTCCGCCGAGCAGCAGCGGAAAGCGTCGAGACATAAGGGGACTCGCGATCGAAGAATCGCCAGGCTTTGGCCGCCCAGTCGCCCGCATAGTCGACACCGACGCGGGATGCTCGGTCGATTTTTGGTTGCTTGAATGCGATTGGCGATTCGATCCACAGCGTATCTCGACACAAGTCGACGCCATTCAAGCTTCTATCGATGTGCATGGCTTTGCAGAGCAACCCAGGGCCCCATGTCTTGCCCGCGATATTTGCGATCGGTTCGACGGCGCGAATGAGTACGGCGTGCGGAACGCCTTGTTCGCGCGTCACAATGTTCGCGCAATCCCACATACCGTAAATCAAATAGACGTACGCGAATCCCGGCGGTCCGAACATCACTGCGTTGCGTTCGGTTTGTCCGCGAGCGGAATGCGCCGCTAAATCTTGCGGGCCTTGATACGCTTCGGTTTCAACGATGCGCCCGATAAGATTTTTGCCGCGATATCGGCGCACCAAGTGCATGCCGATCAACTCGCGCGCGACAGCAAGCGTGCGTCGCGAGTAAAATTGACGAGGTAGGGAACGCTGACGAAACGACTTCACGGGCTGAGATTCTAATCGGCCGTGGGCGGTGGCGGCGGCACGTAGGTGCCAAGCTTGGGGGCGCGCAACACAAACACGATCGGAATCATGACCACAATCGCGGAAGCAATCCACAAATACACTTTCGACATGGCCGCAATCGCGGACTGCAAACCGATTTCGCGCGCGAGCACCATGCCGCCGAGCGGATCGTCTGTGGTGAGATGCAAACGCGACAAATACTCCTGTACCGCGGGGTTAAACGGATTCGCATAAGCGCCGAGTTGCTGCCAACCCTGTTGCGCGTACCGCGAAAACATCGTTGCCGCAAATGAAATGCCCATCGACGAACCCAGATTGCGAATCAAGTTGTTCATGCCGGCGGCTTCAGCCATTCGGTCGCGTGGCAACGTGGTATAGGCGTACACGGATAAAGGCACCATGATGAGCGCGATGCCGAATCCTTGAAGAATGCCGGGCCACACTAGCGTCCACGTATCGACTTCCAGCGTGTAGCGCGACATTGCCATCGCGCCCATTAAGCTACAGCTCATGCCGCCCAATACCAAAATTCGCGGATCGATGCGGCCGGTGAGACGCCCAACGATCAGCATGCCGATGCCGACAGCGAGTCCGCGCGGCGCCATTATCAATCCCGTCGTCGATACCGGGTACTGAAGCAGCGATTCCATCAAGATCGGTTGCATGATCATCGAGCCGAAAATGCCCAGGCTCAATGCGGTTGCCGTCAGCGTTGCCATCGTGAAATTGGAATTCAGAAAGATGCGCGGATTGAAAATGGGGTGTGCCGCATCGCTTAGGATGTGACGAATGAACAGCGTGAGCGCGATGACACACAAAAATGCGGCCATCGCGATTTCTTCGGCGTCGAACCAATCCACGTTACTGCCGCGATCGAGCACGAACTGTAACGAACCGACCGCCAGACCCAACAACACAAATCCGGTCCAGTCCATGGAACGCTCGCGCTTCTCGCTATCCGGTACGTACTTCAACGCCAATAAAACAGAGATCACGCCGACCGGAAGATTGATGAAAAAAGTCCAACGCCAAGAAATCATTTCAGTTAACCAGCCGCCCAAAGTCGGACCCAACACCGGTCCGAAGGTAACGCCCAAACCCCACAACGCCATTGCCTTGCCGCGTTCTTCCGGCTTGTACAAACCGGTCATGATAGTTTGCGATAGCGGTGCGAGCGCGGCACCGAAAATCCCTTGCACAATTCTAAAGAACACGATTTCGGAAACACTAAACGAAAGACCGCACAGAACTGAGGCGACAACGAACCCGCTGGTCGCAATAATCAAGTAACGCCGATGGCCTAAGCGATCCGCGAAATATCCGGTGAGCGGCATGAAGATCGACGCGGCAACGATGTAGCTGGTGAGCACCCAGCTAATCTCTGACGACGTAGTGCCTAACTGTCCTTGCATCTGCGGCAATGCGACGTTGACGATGGTGGTATCGAGCATTTGCATCATGGTCGCCGACATCACAGCGATCACAACCATGACTCGACCGACGGCCGGTATCGGAGGCACGCCGTTGGAATCGATCGATGCGGCTGTTGCGCTCACGGCTACTCGATATTAGCCGGCGACTTTCACGCGCACCGAACCGCTGGTGCCGATACGCAGCGGAAATTTTGGATCGGGATCGGTCACGAGAATTTTGACAGGCACGCGTTGCGCGATCTTCACCCAATTGCCGGTGGCGTTCTGCACGGGCAGCAACGAAAACGCAGTGCCGCTGCCGCCGCTGATACTGTCGACCTTGCCGCGAAAGACTTTGTCAGGATACATGTCGACTCGAATCTCGGCTTCGAGACCGGGCACAATTTGTTGCAGTTGTGTTTCTTTGAAGTTGGCGTCAATCCAAAACTCGGAAGTATCGATGATCGCGAATAACGTCTGACTCTTGTTGACCACATCGCCCGCACGCACGGAGAGATTGGTGACATTGCCGGCAACGGGCGACGACACTTCGCAATTGCGTAAATCCCATTGTGCTTGTTCAAGCGCCGACGTGGCTTGACGAATCGATTCGTTGTTGTCGCCGCTACTCCCGAGATCGGCTTGTTCGGCGGCAAGCCGCGCGCGCGCGGAATCAAGCGCCGCTTCGGCAATCTTGAGTTGCGTTTCGGTAAGGTCTGCTTTCTCTTTTGCCACTAACTTATTCGCCAACAAATCCTGAGAGCGGTTGTTATTCGCTATCGCATTCTGTAACTCGGCTTCACGCTGCCGTACCAACGCCTCCGCGTCGTGCAAAGAGGCGGTCGAGCGTTGCACTTGAAAGCGTGCCTGCTTCAATTGCGCGGCGGCGCGTTCCACCGCGATCTTGAATGGCTCCGAATCGATGTGCAGCAGCGGCGCGCCCTTCGCCACCGGCTGGTTTTCATCCACCAAAAGATCGGTAACCTGTCCTGTGACTTGCGCCGCAATTCGCACGACGTGCGCGTTGACGTAAGCATTGTCGGTCGACTCGTATCGTTGACCGCGATTCCAGAACCAATAACCGCCGCCTGCGACCAGCATGGCGAGCACGAGCCAGACGAACGGATGTTTGAGTTTTTCGGCCATATACTTTCAATTATGAATTTACAAATATAACGAAGTGGAATTCATTTGTTGCGTTGTGTGCGCATAGTTGTCGAACGCAGCCTTGCTGCCGCATCGAGTTCGACGCCGGTGCGAATCTTTTCCAGTGTATTCGCGCAGGCGCGAATCTCCGCTTTGGAAATATTGCGCAGCGCTTCTTTGCGCATCTCGAAAAGCACGGCGTCGATGGTTTTTATTAGGCTCGACGCTTTCGCCAACAGGTGAATAGTCTTGATGCGGCGATCGTTGTTGGCCGCGCGTCGCTCGATCCAGCCGTCGGCGGCCATGCGATCCAGTAGTCGCGCAAGCGTTGGCGCTTCGATCCCTAAAAGTTGCGCCAATTCCACTTGACTGACATCGCCGGAACCGCGCGACAACCACAATATCGTTCGCCATTTGGCTTGCGACAGTCCCAAAGGTTTTAGGCGACGATCCATGGCGGTGCGCCACATGCGTGGGATCTCCCACAGAAGCTGGAGTAAATCATCCTCGGGAGAAACGCCGGTTCCGGAAATCGCCTTACTGGGAATCGCTTTACTGATGGTGCGTCGAGTCTTACTGATGGTGGGCCGAGTCATTGAATGGGTAAACGCGGGGATTGGGTTAAACCGGCGGCGATTCAATTAGCCGCCTAATGGTTGCTATGCTAACGAATTGCCGTCGCGGCAAGCAACTGAAAAAGCGTGAAGCGCCGTGCAACGCCGCCAAGCCGATGAAGGCGCTATCTTGCGGATAAGTGAAACGCTTACGTTTTGGGCCGCTGCTTCACGTAACGAAGCAAGCCATCGCCGGCATAAAGCGCCAGCGCTGCCAAAGATAAGACCGAATCCAACTAATTCTACTTTGTCAGGTTGCGCTGAAGCGCGCGGTGCGGCGTTGCAACGGCCTGAAAAATACTCACGTACTGCCGTGTACGCTGCGCTTTTTCAG
>JAYTQU010000379.1:0-4799 GCA_043746555.1 Pseudomonadota bacterium
CGCAACAAAACCTCACGACCGCCCAACTCAATTGCATCCAGATCCAAGGTCATGCGTGTTCTCTTGTGCTGCGCTTTGCGAGTTAGCCGAGCCGAAGAATAGTGGGCGTCAACGACGTAAATGTCGAAGGCTGGTGAGTCGTGATGACTAAGATTTTGTCTGTCGAAGCTTCCGTCATCAAGCTCATTATCACGCTCACCGATTTCGCATCGATCTCGTTGGTGGGTTCGTCAAACAACATGATGGGTGGTGCCGCGACAAACGCGGCAGCCAAAAGCATTTTCTTTGCGGTTCCCGCAGAAAGTGCGCCCATGTTGGTATTCAGAAATTCAGCGATGCCAAGCTGCTCGACAACTTGCTTCTGATACTGAGAATCTTTGCGTGTAGCAGGATATAGCGACGCGATAAATTCAAGTAGCAGTCCGGCACGAATCCAGGGAATCGGCGGCGGCGCGTTCGGCGACAACAATACATCCGTGGAGCCCGCCGCAATCGATTGCCCATTCATAAGAATGGCGCCGGATTTCGGCTTCAATGTGCCGGCAATGCTATTGAGCAGCGATGTCTTACCGACTCCGTTCGGGCCGACCACCAAATGTGTTCCCGGATGAAACTCGACCGATAGATCGGCGACCGGGCCGCGAGGCAAGGTGACGTTTTGTAGCGTGAGGATTGGTCCGTTCAAAATTGGCTTAGTCAAATGAGTCCACTCAATACAATGGCGGCCACAAGACTTGCGAGCGGAATGATCCAAGTGGCGCTCTGTATTCCTATACGTGTCGCGACAACCCCGACAAGGTAGGTACCCGAGAAGAATATCAACGGCAGGAAGGCATGCTGACGAAAAAGAAATTCCGGTGCGGTAAATACATCCGCCAAACAGTACGCGATGAATAATGTGACGACAAATATGAGGGTTGGAATGATAAACGCGGCGATGGAAAGTCGGCGACGAAATGTTGGATGACCGGCCACGAAGTCGAGCTTCGACAATACCGTGGCTCGACAAAGCGCGGGTAGACTATAGAGCGCGATTGTTGCCACTGCTGCGACGAATACGAGCGCACCGATCGCCGAGCCGTGCGATTCTCGAATGCCGAGCAACAGCGCGCATGCGACAAGCGATCCACTCACCGTAGCGATACGGATCAAAAAGGTCACGCGCAATTCGTTCGATAGAAACGAAATGAGGAGGCCGCTGTCGATCGCCAAGCGCTCGACGAAAGCGCTGTTGGCGCGAATCTTATCCGCGTCGTCTTGCGCGTATTCGTAGCCTTTCCAAAGACTCGCGTTGGCCAATGCCAAAGCGCCAAACTGCGCGCAAGTACCAAGCACGCTCTGAAAATTAGAGACCGTAAAGACAGCCAATGCCAACAGCGCAACACCACTCTCGCGTCGACGCTGACGAAGCATCAGCAGATTGACGCACAGACTGAGTGCTACTAGCTCGGCGATCGATAGTAGCGACAGCAATCGCTCACTACTTACTCCACGATAAGCAACCGAGCCGATGACCCACGCGACGGGCAACCAAAGAATTGAATAACACCGTATCGCGATCCAACTATCCGCTCGAAGCTTGTCGAGACGCGACACGGGAAGCGTATCGAAGAAGTGGCGTGCGCGCGGCATCAAAGCTGCCTCGCGCAACGAACGCAAGACAATATACGTTCCAATCTGCCACGCCAAGATGATGAAGGCGCGCTTTGCCGAGCTTGTGGTCGGACTTCCCAGCAACGACAATGCGCCTGCAATCGCCATTAACAGAAACGCCACGATCACGAATAACTCGGACCCAACGATGCTTGCGACGGAAAAGATCGCCTTATTGAGGTCCTTGAACCACGTTGCGAGCGTCCCTTTGAAATGTAGAGACCGAATTTGGTAGTAGGTTAGCGCCATGATCGAATAGTTCGAAATGTTATTGATCTATGTGAGTGCGAGCACCGACAACACAAAGCTTCCGCGAAAAAGTTCGAAGCAAGGGTCTGTTTTAGATCGCGAGTTTCATTTCGGCGATGAACCCGTGGTTTGCGTTTTGATGTAAGCCGCCGCGAACTGCGGCAACTCGTCGGTGATTGCCCACCAATTCGGTTTAGAGGCGACATGGAAGTGCGCTACGGGTCGAGATGAAAGTTCACCATCAATAAGGCCGGCGCGAATTCGAATCACGTCGGGAAGCGAATCGCGTTTGCTATAGATCGGCGAACCGCAACGTCCGCAGAAGCATCGATGCTTGCCGGGTGACGACTCGTAGCTGCGGATCGAATCGCCGCCCTTCAACAAGCGGATCGATGCAGCCGCAACCGGAATGTTGGTTGCAAGCGCTGTGCCTTGCGCGCGTTGACACTGTTTGCAATAGCACACTTGAATCGGATCGAGTTCGCCATCGATTTCAAATTGAATGTCGCCACATAAGCATTGACCGGAGTACATAGACAAGTCTCTACGAATTGATAGGTAAGGGAAACGCAATCAGATCGGTGCTGCCGGGATCGATACTCTGTTGCGACAAGAGCGTAGTGAGCTGACCGCGATGATGCGTTTGATGATTGAAGAAGTGCGTGATCGCAAACCAAAGCGGACGAGCGTTTTGTTTGCCGCTGCCGACTAATGCGTACTCAAATGTACTTTGCAATTTGTCCGGGGGCAAGGTCTCGACCCAGGCGATAATCGTCGCGTCGGTGATCGAACGCTGCTTTCGCAGTTCGTCGAAGTCGGCATACAGCTCCGTATCCAATGGGCAGACCTCGAACGACTGAGTCGTGAATCGTCCCAGCCACAACCGATCGCCGAGCAATAAGTGATTCAAAGTCCCGTGAATAGACTTGAAAAACGCGCTGGCATCGCGTTTGCGCTCGGTATCCGTTAGTTGCGCGCAAATTTCGTACAACCGCTCGTTCATCGAACGGTTGTAAGCAGCCATGGTCGTCGCAAGGTTCAACATCGGAAGCAGCCTCTAGCAGCCTGTCGGACTTAGGAATGATCTACTGCGGCGGCGTCAAATGGGTCCATTTTTCCGATCGTTTTCGTCAAATAACTACGGCTATTCTCCTCAAACGATCAAAAAACTGTCCTCCATTTCCCACTCGCCTCGCTACGATCACCTAAGTCCGACAGTCTGCTAGACAAGTCAAATAGTCGCAACCGTGCCACGAACAGTTGACTCGTCGACGCTCCTTGAGCTGCAATTGTGTTCGATGCCAGCCTCGAATGCCATCGGCATTCCGATCGGTTCAACCACGTCGCTCGGCGTTGGTTGAACGCGGCGTTAGCGTAAGATATCGCCGATCGAAGCGTCGCTTACAGCAATCTTGATAGCCGCAAGACAATGAACATCCGACATCGCATCGTTATCAGACAGATTCGTGCAAGGCCGCGACTCTTTGCTTCCACTTTTGCCGGTGTTGCGGTAGCGATATTGTTGCCACACTCGCTCGCATCGCAACAAGTGACTCGTTGGATCATCGGTTGGAATGTCGGTGCCTGCTTATATTTACTATTGGGCGGCATCATGATGGCGAGATCGAACCACGATCAGATTCGTCATCGAGCGCGAATGCAGGATGAAGGAAAGTTCGTTATCTTGACGGTGGTCACCATAGCGTCAGTGTTCAATTTGGCCGCGATAGTGGCTGAATTAGCTGTCGCGAAAAATATGTTCGGAATGCAAAAGTACCTGCATATCGGTTTAGCCGCGTTCACCATCGTTTCGTCCTGGGCATTTACTCATATGATGTTCGCGTTGCATTACGCCCACGACTACTACGTCGCACGCACCAACGGTCAGCCGGTCGGTTTAGAGTTTCCCGGCGAAGAGCATCCGGATTACGGCGACTTTCTCTACTTCGCGTTCGTCATCGGCACATCCGGACAAACCGCCGACGTGAATATTACTTCGCGCGCCATGCGACGCATTGGTTTACTGCATTGTGTGCTGGCGTTTTTGTTTAATACGACCGTGCTCGCACTCACGATCAATATCGCCGCTGGCTTGCTGGCTTGAAGCTTGCCGATCCAGCGACGAAAACTCGACCTCACAAAGGCGACAGTACTTGATTGAAAATTGCGATCAACCTGAGCGTCTCGATAGAGGACATCCGGGAAGCAACGGAAGTTCTGCATCGGAGCGAATGATCGGACTGCTTAGGGGTCCAGAATGGGGGTCAGGTCTTTCCGGTTAGCGTTGTGCTAACACGAAAGACCCCAATTCCGACTTCACTTCCGTTGAGCATCCGTTAGTCATGCAGTAAAACAATGATCGTAGTAGGCGGCGAAAATATTTGCATAGGAAGATTTACCGATCGACTTCAATCCTCAGTCGCAACGCCATTGGTTTCTCGCAGGAATAATCCGCCAATGACCAGCGACACCAGGGCGACGATCACCGGATACCAAAGTCCGCTGTAGATGTTGCCGGTGTAGGCGATAACGGCGAATGCGACGGTCGGCAAGAATCCGCCGAACCATCCATTGCCGATGTGATACGGCAGCGACATCGCGCTGTAGCGGATGCGGGCCGGAAACAATTCGACCAGCAAGGCGGCGATCGGTCCGTACACCATGGTCACGTACAGCACGAGAACGAACAGAATGAGAACGACCATCGGTTTGTTGATGCTCGCATTGTCCGCCTTGTCCGGATAACCCACCGCCGACAGGGCGGCCTTTGCGGAATTCTGAAACGCGGCGATCGCAGTCTTGCGCTCGGCGCCCTTCACCGCCCTCGGATCCGGCGCGGTCAGCGTCGTGTCGCCGGCCTTGATTTGGGCGACCGCTCCCGCGGGCGCATCGATTCG
>JAYTQU010000380.1:0-6946 GCA_043746555.1 Pseudomonadota bacterium
CGACGAGTGATTCGACTAACTCTACTCTGTCAGGTTGCGCTGAAGCGCGCGGTGCGGCGTTGCACCGCATCGCTTGATCCCAACCTGACAAAGTAGAACTAATTACGGCTAATCGTCCCGATGCCGTGAATATTCGATTCGACTTTTTGCGGGTCGCCGGCGTAGTTGATGGCGCCGACTCCGTTCATTGTTGCCTGGAGCATTTGCGTCGGCTGTACCAAAACATGGGCGGCTCCGTTCACGGTGACTTTAGCGTCCCGCACCGTCACCTTTCCGTAGTCGACGTTCCCCGCGCCGTCCAATTCGATCGTTAAGTTATCGAGCTTACCCTGCCCTTCGATGCTATGCGCGCCGGCGATGCGAATGCGTTGATCGCCGCCATTCAAGCCGGACACCTCGATATGGCCGGCGCCGCTCGATTCCAGCGAAGTGAGTTTCGGCATGGTGATGGTTAATTTCAGCTCGTCGTTATCGCCGAACCACGCCCAGCCGGATTTCTTCGCTTGGATGGACAGCGTGTTGTCGCGAACTTCGGTTCGCAATCCCTTCACCGCATAGTCGGAGCCTTCGATCTTGAGCGAAGCGGGTTGACCGACGGCGATTACAATTTCGGCCGCGCCGCGCAAATCGATGGACTCGAACGATCCAAGATCGCGCGACTCGGCTTCGAGCGAACCGCGTTCGCAGCCAGCAAGACCCAATGTAGCGAAAGTCAGTGTAGCGAGAGTCAGCGTGGGCCCGAGCACAGCCATTGCGCCGCGCGCCAAAAACCAGGAACGAATCGACGTGATCATGAAATTCCCCCTTCAACGTGTGGGAAGTATGCGCGTGTCCGGTTGAAATTGGACGGTGCGTCGGCGAGCGCCGATCTCGCACCGGTAAATGACGGAGAATCCTAATTTACCGCCAGCACCGCGCTCGGTTGCGTCGCTCGCCACGCAATCGACAGCGTAAATACGACCAAGAGCGCGGCGACAAAATAGACCGCGCCTGGTAATTCGGTAATCGCGCGCGGCCCTGCGGTTTGAGTAAACACACCGGTCATCAAGATCGGACCGATCATGCCGGTGATTCCGCGAATGCTACCGAGAGCGCCTTGTAGTTGCCCCTGTTCGTTTGCTTGAACGCGGCGCGACATCAACGATTGCATCGCAGGTCCCGCCAACCCCCACAGCGCGACAAACGGAATGCCCGCCATGAATATCGCGCCGACACTCGCGCCGCCGAGCACAATAAAACCGACGAACCCGAACACCAGCCCTAACATCATCGCGGTTCGTTCGCCGTAACGTTTGACCATTGGACCCACCAATCCGCCTTGCACGGCACCGGAACAAATTCCCACCAACGCGAGTGCCGGGCCCACCGTCGTAATATCCCAGTGATAACGATAGTCGGCATAGAGCACAAACATATTCGGCAATGCCTCGTGCGCCAACGCCATCGAAAATGTTGCGATGGCTAAGCTCGACAGTTCCGGATGCGAACGCAACAACTTTAATGCGCCGAGCGGATTCGCTTTCTTCCAATCGACCTTCGCACGTCGTTCGCGCGGCAACGACTCCGGCAAGATGAAGTACCCGTACGCTGCATTGGCCAGACTCAACGCTGCCGCGACGTAAAACGGCAATCGCAGGCTGATGCCGCCCAAAAGCCCGCCAACCGCCGGACCGACGACAAATCCAATCCCAAACGCCGCGCCGAGCATGCCGAATTTTCCAGCGCGTTGATCCGGTGGCGTGACATCCGAGATATACGCCGAAGCGGTTGGATAGCTCGACGAGGTAATTCCCGAAATCACGCGCCCGAGGAACAGCCACGGCAGCGTCGGCGCTAGCGCCATAAAAATGTAGTCGAGACCCAAACCGAAGTTCGATAGCAAGATAACCGGTCGACGACCAAAGCGATCCGATGCTGCGCCCAGTAACGGCGAGAAGACAAATTGCATCGCCGCCCAAACGGCAGCAAACACGCCGGCAATCGCCGCGGCAGCGGGAATATCGCCACCCTTAAATTCCGTGATCAATTTCGGCAAAACAGGAACCGTCACGCCAAGCGCGACCATGTCGAGCACGACGGTAATGAAAACAAATATGAAGGCGCCGTGTCTGATAGGTCGATTCGCGTTGGTCATAGTTTTTAGAAACGATTGCGCTGGTACTGATGGGACCTACAAAATGAATTGGGGGCCGGCAGGCCCCCAATCGTACTAGAGAATTTCCCGACTCAACTACTGTTTCTTTCCAGTGAACGTTCCGTCGCCGAAATCGCCGAACTTCGCTGTGCCCTTCATCGAACCGCCTTCCACCGTGCCCTTGTAATCGATCTGCATATCCGCGCCTTGCACATTCACCTTCATCATGAAGGCGACGGCGTTGCCCTTCACGGTTCCGGTAATCGGCATATCGCCGCGCGGGCCGGCAATCGAACCGGTAAGCGTTTCGCCGCTTTGCGTAGCATTCAACTTCATGTCGCGCGCACCCATCGGCGTTTCGACACTCAGCGCCCACGCGCCGGAAATATTCGTTCCCGTTATTGCGGGCTGGGCAGGTATCGCCGCGGCAACAGGGGCCGCAGCTTGTTTGGGAGTGGCAGCACAAGCCGCCAGCAGCGCTGCAGCCGCAATCGACACAATCAAAGAAATCTTGCTCATATTTAGTACCTCGAATAATTTGTAACGCGCCTAATGCCACACACCGAGTATCACACCCATCGCGGCGAAGTTGACTGTTCGATAACCGGCGTCTATCAAAAATTGACTTAAAGACCGCTGTTCAAAAAGATACGCGATTCCGAGTGCCGTACTCACAGCCCTGAGTCCCGTAATCGCGCCATAGAAAATTCCCGTCTGTCAGGTAGACTCTGCGCCCAATAACATGCCGAGCGAACTACCGGCGATCAAATTGAGTACGAATGTTGTGCCGTAAATCTTCGCCACATTCCCGGGTTTGATTTTTTCTTCGGTGATTCCCGAAGCGATCATCCATGCTTTGCCGAACAAAGGGCCGTACCAAATTCCGCCGACACTACCACAGCAAGCCAATTGAGCGACGCCATACCCTCTCCTCGAACTGATTGGTAGATTTTTTGTCTTCAATGGTCCAGAACGCAGCGCAAAGTAGACCCGATGAGCGCTGAGGTCAATCGAAAATCGCTCTATGCCTGTGGATCTTTGCCTCGCAACCCGCGCAGAAACGCAACAGGGTCCTCGCCTCGCTCCAATACCTCGACCAACGCCGAGCCCACCACCACGCCGTCAACATGATTGTCCATTAACCTCACTTGGTCGTGGTTACGAATGCCAAAGCCCGCGCACACGGGAATAGGCGACGCTTTGCGTACGCGATCCATGTAACTCAGCACTTCAGTCGGTACCGCGACGTTCTTACCGGTCGTGCCCGTCATCGTGACGGCGTAAACAAATCCTTGGCTTGCTTTACACAGCATCGCTAAGCGATCGTCCGGCGTGACCGGCGTGACGAGCTGCACCAACGCGAGTCCCTCCTTGTCTAGAGCGCCTCGCAACTCCGCACTTTCTTCATAAGGTAAATCGGGAACGATGAATCCCGTCACTCCCGTTTGCGCAGCTGTTTTTGCCAGCTTGTCTAATCCAAACGCTAGCAACGGATTGAAATAGGTCATAAGAAGAATGGGGCACCTGGCTACTGCCTTCTGGCCGGAGAGGAATTCGAAAATCCATTTGAGCGATACGCCCTGCTGTAACGCGATCCGACTGCTGCGCTGGACGGTCGTGCCGTCCGCCATAGGATCGGAAAACGGTACGCCGATTTCAATCACGTCGGCTACCGATGCTACGGCCTGTAGATTTTTTGCGAACGATTCCTTCGTTGGAAATCCCGCCGTCAGGTACGCAACCATCGCGGGGCGACCTGCATCACGCGCTTTGCGAATGGCAATACTAATGGTATCGCGCGCGAGCATTAGATCAGCCCCTTCAAAAGGGTTTGTTGCAGTGTCGGCATGTCTTTATCGCCGCGACCGGATAGACAAATCAAAATTCGCTTGCCGGGATTCTGCTTTGCCCAACGACGCGCACCCGCCAATGCATGCGCCGATTCAATCGCGGGTAAAATACCTTCGCTACGACAACATTCAGCCAACGCATCGAGCGCTTCGTCGTCGCCTATCGCTTCGTACTGCACGCGATGAATGGTGCCGAGTAACGCATGCTCGGGACCAACACCCGGATAATCCAAGCCTGCCGACACGGAATGCGTTTCTTGTATCTGTCCGTTCTCGTCTTGCAATAGGAGTGAGAAACATCCTTGCAGTACACCGGGCGAACCAAACGCAATCGACGCGGCGTTTTGCCCTAAACCATTACCTATTCCACCCGCTTCGATGCCGAGCAGCTGTACAGATTGGTCTTTGAGAAACGGATGGAACATACCGATGGCATTCGAACCGCCGCCCACGCAAGCAATCGCGATGTCGGGCAATGAGCCGCCTAACAACAACATCTGCTCGCGCGCTTCACGTCCAATCACCGATTGCAGTTCGCGTACGATGTAGGGGTAAGGATGCGGGCCTATCGCCGAGCCCAAGCAATAATACGTACCGTTCGGATCGGTCACCCAATCGCGCAATGCTTCATCGACAGCGGCACGCAGTGTTTTGTCGCCGCTGGTTACCGGCACAACGGTTGCGCCAAGTAACTTCATGCGCCCAACATTCGGCGCTTGCCTCTCCATATCCACCGCGCCCATGTATACCGTACACGGCATATTCAATCTCGCACACGCAGCAGCTGAGGCGACGCCATGCTGACCCGCGCCGGTTTCGGCGACGACGCGCTTCGCACCGAGTTTTTTTGCGAGCAACACTTGCCCGATGGAGTTGTTAATTTTGTGCGCACCGGTGTGCGCCAGATCTTCCCGCTTAAGCCAAACCTCCGCACTCCAATTTTTCGATAGAGTACGTGCAGGCGTCAATGCTGTTGGACGACCGATCCAATTCTTGAGTTCCGCTTGAAACTCTTTGACGAACTCTGGATCGTGCAAATAACGTCGCACGCCCTCCTTTAAGCGATTGAGCGCCGGCATCAATGTCTCCGGCACATACGCGCCGCCGAAGGGACCGAAGCGTCCACGCTCGTCGGGATAGTGATCGTTCAGTTCGTTGGCCAGCAGTGCCTTCAGGTCCAACGTTTTATCTACTGTGTTCATTTGTGTCTTACTTACTCATTCATCAATTTTAATGCGCCCTCACCCTAACCCTCTCCCTCGAAGGGAGAGGGATCTGGAGAAAGCAACGAACCTTAACTCTTAATCAGCTCCCTCGAAGGGAGAGGGTTAGGGTGAGGGTTCTCTTAATTTCCCCGCGCCTTCCTCACAAACTCCACTATCTTCCTCACATCCTTCACACCCGGCGCACTCTCAACACCAGTACTCACATCGACGCCGAAAGGCTTCACTCGAGCAATCGCTTCAGCGATATTCAACGGATTCAATCCACCTGCCAAAATTAACTGTGTCTGCCGCACCAACTCCGCAGCACGCGCCCAATCCACAATCACACCAGCGCCGCTCACCGGACCTTCGAATAACATTCGTGGCGGCAAAGGTGTTGGCAGCGAATTACCTGCGCGCACAACGGGAAGTACTTGCAAGCCTACTGGGATTTTTAATCCGGCAAGATCCTCATGGTCTGTTTGTAATACATCAGGCTTAAAGATCGACCACACTTCATTGACCAACAACTGCGAAGGATGCTGCATGACCGCAATTCGCAACACATGACTCGGCACGCCCTGCATCAGTTGCGTGGCTTGGTCTGCAGTCACTTGCCGCTTCGACGGCGCAAACATAAACCCAATTGCATCGACTCCCGCATCGATAGCCGCATCGACCGCTTCGCGTGTTGTCAGTCCGCAAATCTTGATCCACATTGCCATCTTCAAATACGCTGCGTCGGCATCTTGCGCGTTCCCATACTCATTGCTTTCTCACGACCCGCGGCAAGCAACTCGGCGACCATTTTTTTCGGTTCCGGAGAATTCATCAGTGTCGTGCCGATCAATGCGATTCGATAGCCGCAACCGACGACGCGAATGACATCCGCGGTTGAACCCACACCGCTCTCGGCGACCGACGCACAACCCGACGGCATCGCATCGGTCAATTCCTCGAATCTTTCGATGTTGATCGCTAGAGTTTGCAAGTCGCGGCAGTTGAGTCCGACCAATACTTGTTCGGTGTGTCCCACGCGCGCCGACAGGATTCCCTTTGCGATTTCTAGATCGGCCGCATCGAACGCCTCTAACAGCACGAACATCTTCAGCATCGCAGCGCAATCGAGCAGCGCGGTGATGTGGCTGCGTTCCAACATGCGCGCAATCACCAACACGCCGCCCGCTCCGGCAGCGCGACCTTCCATCACTTGATAAGGATCGACAATAAAATCCTTGCGCATGGTCGGCACGTTCAGCGGCGCCAGTATTTCCGACGCGCGCTTGAGATGATCGAGACTGCCGCCAAAACGATTGGGCTCGGTCAACACGGACACGGCTGCTGCACCGCCTTGCGCGTAAGCCGCAACGCGACTTTCCACATCGCTGGTATTGGCGGAAAGATTGCCTGCCGACGGCGATTGCAGTTTGCATTCGGCGATGATGTCGAAACCTTCGAGCGATAGCGTTAACGGCGGCGCCGGCGGTGCATCGTTGGCGCGCGCCCACAATGTCGATTCCGATTCCTTTGTACGCGCCGCTTCGAGTCGTTCGAGACTCGATTGGGTCATGTCTGTTAACAGGCCAGTCATTGTTTTCTCTCCATGCTACTTAAGCGAGTCCTGCGACGAAGCAAACGCGGCAAGCTTTTGTAACGTCGCTTTCGCCGCCCCGCTGTCGATGGCATCGGCGGCGATTTTCACCGCAGCACTTGCCGACGGAGCGTTGCCCGATACTTCGAGCGCCAACGCAGCGCCC
>JAYTQU010000381.1:0-9144 GCA_043746555.1 Pseudomonadota bacterium
GATCGAGACGAACGCGCGAACCGCTTAAAGAAAGCGGTGCTTATCAGTCCCGAGTTTCAAGAGCTGTGGAATCGAATCAAGCCAAAGACGACGTATCGTGTCGAATTTGAAACCGAAAAGTTGGTTAACACGGCGGTCGATGCAATCAAGCGAATGGAGAAGATTCCAAAGCCTATTGTTCGCGTAACGACTGGCCAGCTAGGCGTATCGCAAGGCGGGGTCACCACAACTGGCTTAAGTTCCGCTGGCGAGCAGATCGAATACGGCACTCGACCCATCCCTGACTTATTGGCCTATTTGCAAAATGAAACGGAGCTAACTCGCTCGACGCTAGTTCGGATTTTAAAATCATCAGGAAGGTTGTCAGAGTTCTTCAACAACCCGCAGCGCTTTCTCGATTCCACGGCGAATGTCTTAAAGCACGAGCTGCACCGATTGTTGGTAGACGGGATCAAATACGAGAAGATACAGGGACAGGGTGAGCAAGCAGCGTGGGAGATGTTGCTATTTAAAGACGATGAACTCGTCAACTACTTAACGGCCTTGCAGGTCAATCATTCGGTTTACGAATATGTCGAGTACGATTCTGAAATCGAGCGTGAGTTTGCAAAAAAGCTCGATAGTCGAGACGACATCAAACTGTTCGTCAAGCTACCGCGACGGTTCTTTGTCGATACGCCAGTCGGCAAATACAATCCAGACTGGGCGATCGTCAAACATGATGATAGGACTTTGTATCTTGTGCGCGAAACTAAAAGCAATCGCGACTTCCTGAAGCTTCGGACGAGCGAAGCCGATAAGGTTCGATGTGGAGAGAGGCATTTTGAAGCATTGGGTGTTCCGTTTGCCGTCGCCGTTTCGGCCGATGAAGTGTAGGATCGTCGCATCCTCCTGATGGAACGCATTGCTCGGCTTCCTTAGTAACTATCAAGCGGCCTGGCGGATGACGGAAGTGTAGCGACGAGTAGCCTTTTACTGATTATTTTTCGTTGCATCGGCGAGCAACTCGCGCAATTCCGCGAGTCTTGACGCCACCTGTTTTTTCTCGTCTTCGTTAAGCGCCTTGTATCCACGGCCGAATGGCCAGCCATAACCCCATCGATACGACGTTAACAAGAATGGACTGCCGCCGGCGCGCACGCCTTTAAGCATGAGTTTCGCGATATCGGGTTCGCCTGCTTTCGCGACACACTGTTCCAATGCGAGATCGGCGCTCAGACGTTCGTGTTGTGTTCCGCCCCGCCAGTAAGCAAGATCGTGGCGCACGCAACAGTTGAGCCACAGCGATGGGTCTTTCGGCGTGCCGTCCGGAAACGCACTGCAACCGTCCGAAGTGAACGGCAGGAGATCGGCGGCGAACAGAGGCTGTGGCAGACTCAACAAAAATCCGAATACGCAAAACATGATCGTGCGCATGTCATTCCTCACACATCAGACTTCAAACCAGCCGCGAGTAAGCGAGTACGAGAATTTCCGGATCGACGGCCGAGCGTTTGAATGGCCGGTCGAGCGTGAAGCCCAGTTTATCGAGAAGTTTGAGCGAGGCCAGGTTGGCGGGTTGAACAATTGCCGAGATGCGTTTCATCTTGAGCACTTCGCGGGCGAACTTAAGGACAGCAGCGGCTGCTTCGAACACCATTCCAGTGTTTCGATATTGCGGTAGCGCGGCAAATCCAAGATCGGGGTCGGGCAAGTAATCTCGCTGCACCAATCCGCACAGACCCATCGATGCGCCGTTCTGTTTTGACTCCATTAGCAACAAACCATAACCGTAATTCTCATAGCTGCGCATGGGGCCGTTGGCAATATAGTTGCGCGCGTCTTGCAAAGTCCGTACGCGACGGTCGCCGATGTAGCGCAAAAAGCCTGGATCGTTAAGTAGTTCGACGATAAATGCCGCATCCGATTCACGTAGTCGTCGCAGTTGGATACGCGGCGTCTCGATGGTAGTCATGGTATCCGTTGCGATATCCACTGCGTCTTTCACGCCGTTGCATCTTCAGCATGAATTGGCATTGAGATTCTTGGCCATGGAACGCTCCAAAGAAGACTGGCAGTGCAGTTGCAGGATGTAGACCAACAACAGATGTAAGTCAAGTAAGTGTAGAGCTAGTCGCCCAGGGCCAATTCATTAATGTCGCTTGTCGGCTCGATATTCTGTTGACGAAATTGACGGCGGTAAAATTCAGCCGTATACATGCACGCTAACTTTGGTCGCTGGGAGTTTTGAAGTATGTCGGTGCGCGAGTGCGAGCTCGGTCATGGGTTGTTTGCCGATCGGTCTTATCAAGCTGGAGAAGAAATACTGCGATTCGAGGGGCGAACGGTGTCGGCGGAGGCGGTGGCGTCGATGGGCGACGAGCAGTGTTACATGATTCAGATCGGGCGCGACTTGTATTTGGAGCCGCGGGCACCGGGTCGCTACACCAATCACAGTTGCGCGCCCAACGCGGCAATCAAAGACGACTATCGACTGGTAGCGCTATCTGCCATCGCGCCCAATGAGCAAATCTGTTTCGATTATTCCACCACGATGAGCGAGAACAATTGGACGATGCCTTGCCGCTGCGGCGCAGTGAATTGTCGCGGCGTGATTCGCGACTTCGGCGAATTGCCGACCGACTTACAACGGCACTACATGGATTTGAGTGTCGTGCAGAGCTTTATCGTGCGTGAGGCGCAATTGAATCATTCCAGTTCGAACGAGCGACAGGCCGGTTAGAACCGCCGTTCACTGCCGCTAACCGGGCGAAATGGCCGTTGTGCTTCCTTCCAGTACGGTCGAGACGTTACACTCCTCCTTCTAATTAAGCGCCGATTCTCAGAGGGGTTTCACATGATGCGTATTGTTTTGCTCGGCGCGCCGGGCTCGGGTAAGGGCACGCAGGCGCAGCGTTTGCAAGCAAAATACGGCGTGCCGCAGGTGTCGTCCGGCGATTTACTGCGCGACGCCGTTGCGCGCGGAACTGAACTCGGTCTCTTGGCCAAGGCCGCGATGGAAGCGGGACAATTGGTTTCGGATAAGATCGTGCTCGGTCTGATTCGCGAGCGTCTCAGTCGTCCCGATGCCGCGCAGGGATTTATTCTCGACGGATTTCCGCGTAACGCGGAACAGGCTGGCGCACTGAATAGCTTGCTCACGGAAATCAATCAACCTATCGATGCCGTTTTATTGCTCGACGTGCGCAAGCAGACGTTGATTAGTCGCTTGGCCGGTCGTCGCGTATGTCCGAAGTGCGGCAAGGTATTCAATATCGCATCGCTGCCGACCGGGACGCCAGTGTGCGATCTTTGCCCAGATCATCCCGAGTTGTTGCAACGACCCGACGACAAAGCAGAAGTCATCACTAAGCGCCTTGAGGTCTACGAGACGCAGACGCGACCTTTGATCGAACACTATTCGCGTTTGGGGTTGCTCACCACTGTGGCCGGCGAGGGCGAATTCGAAGACGTGTTCGCACGGATGGAAACCGCCGCGCTAGGTGGCACGCCGGCCGGGATGAGCAAGGGAAAAAAGAGTGCGGGGAAGAAATCGCCAGCGGCGAGTGCTAAGCCTTCGGCGATCAAGAAAGCGCCGCCGGTAATCGCAAAGAATCCAGCCGTCGCCAAGCAGCCGGCTTCGTCGACGAAAAAGTCTGGAAAAGAGGCGGCGAATAAAGCGAACTCGACCGCAAAGAAATCGGGCGCGAAAAACCAACCGGCGAA
This sequence comes from Pseudomonadota bacterium, assembly GCA_043746555.1. GTDB lineage: Bacteria > Pseudomonadota > Gammaproteobacteria > Steroidobacterales > Steroidobacteraceae > CAZQYC01. Next base: position 3,706 of record JAYTQU010000381.1, read on the forward strand.
GAAATCGACTAAGAAGTTAGCGAAAAATCCAACAAAGAAACCGGTTAAAAAATCGGCAAAGAAGCATCCATCCAAAAAGAAGTCGCGATAACTTAACCTGCCTGGTTTATAACCTTCCAGGTATCGTCGATCTCAGTTCTTCGCGCGAGCCTTCATCACTCGGTTCGGAATTCGGCGCCGGATGCTCCGCGTTATAGGGGAAGAATCGGCGTCGAACCGCTTCAAGACGTTCTGCCGTTTGTTGTTGCGATAGCAGCCGTTTCGCGGCCCGCTGGCGTTCCTCGGCGGCGACAGCCAATAAGCGCTCGCCGAAACTTGCGAGCCGCCAGCCGCGGGCAAACGGGCCCAGCACATCGTTGTAGACCAGTGCTTCGATATCGCGGCGCGTCGCCAAGTGCTCCGGGCTAATGTGGAGATGGGCGCTTTGTTTGCGCACGAACTCCATCAATGTGCGTACAGCCTTTTGTTGACCGGGACTAGGACGAAACGAACTTGCGGGCTTTTCGTTGCCTGCTTGCGCTTTGGAATCGGCGAGCAGTTTGAGCAGCTCGTCGCCGCGCTTTTCCACGGTACCGCGTGGCAGGCCCTTGATCGCCGCCAAGTCTTCAAGCGTGCCGGGCAGACGTTCGGCGAGTTGACGGAGTGTGTCGTCCGCCAATATCCAGCTGCGCGGCCGATCCTTGTGCATTGCGCGTCGCTCGCGCCACTGAGCGAGCGCTTTCGCGGCGGCGCGTTGATCGGGCTGTAAATACTCCAGTCCGCGCAATCGCTGCCATGCTTCGGTGGGTTCGGTTGAATACAAAGTGGGATCTTCCAGCCGTTGGGCGTCTTCTTCGAGCCAACCCCAGCGCAACGTGTTTCCGAGGGCGCTTTTTAAGTCGTGATATAGCTCGACTAAGTAAGTGACGTCAGCCGACGCGTAGGTCATTTGTTCTTCGCTCAGCGGACGGCGCGACCAGTCGGTGCGCGACTGTCCCTTATCCAAGGTATGTCCAAGACGACGCTGTACCAGATCGGCATAGCCGATATTGGCGGGCATATCGAGATACGCCGCCGCGACTTGGGTGTCGAAGAAGGGTCCCGCGATCGGTGACAGTACCGCATTTTGAGCGTTCCCTTGCGCAACGCCATTCGCTAACGCCAACACTTCTAAATCTTGATGAGCCGCGTGCAGAATCTTGAGTCGCGATCGGTCGTTCAAAAAATCCATGAGCGGCGCTAATGTCGGCAGCGCGAGCACATCGATCAGAGCGCAGTAATCGTCGTTTGCGATTTGCAGCAAGCAGAATTTAGGATAGTAAGTGCGCTCGCGAAGAAACTCCGTGTCGATTGCGACGAACGGACTCTGCGCCAATTGCGCGAGCGCGATATCGAGTTCTGCGAGCGTCTGAACGTAGCTGGGGGTCGATGTGTACAATTGCGTGCGTCGCTAGAGGTGCGTGGTAAGTTTGCGCTGTGTGCGAGAGATTGACGGTTATTATAGAGACAAACAACTTACTTGCGACATTGTCCTAACGGCCAGGTCGCCCTTCGCCAATCGGTCCTATGCACATTCATATTCTCGGTATTTGCGGAACATTTATGGGAGGCGTCGCCGCTTTGGGATGCGCTGCGGGCCATCGCGTGACCGGTTCCGATCAAAATGTCTATCCGCCGATGTCCGACCAATTGAGCGCGCTCGGCATCGAGCTCATTCAGGGGTATGACCCTGCGCAATTGAAGCTGAATCCCGATGTCGTCGTCGTCGGCAATGTGATGAGTCGCGGCAATGCGCTCATCGAGGCGTTGCTCGATAGTTCGATTCCTTACACGTCCGGCCCCGAGTGGCTGGCGCGTCACGTGTTGCAGAATCGATGGGTACTCGCGGTTGCGGGCACGCACGGTAAGACGACGACTACCGGCATTCTGACTTGGATTTTGGAATATGCCGGCTGCAAACCCGGATTCCTCGTCGGTGGCGTGCCGTCGAACTTCGATGCGACGGCTCGTTTGGGCGACGGCATTCATTTTGTCGTTGAAGCGGACGAATACGACACCGCGTTCTTCGACAAGCGAGCGAAGTTTGTTCACTATCGACCGCGCACTGCCGTGCTCAACAACCTTGAACACGACCACGCTGATATCTATCCCGACGTCGCGTCGATTCAATGGCAGTTTCATCAGCTGTTACGCATGACGCCGCGCAACGGGTGCGTGGTGAGCAATGGCGCCGATGCCAATCTCGAAGCGACGCTCAAGATGGGATGCTGGACGCCGGTGGAGCGATTTGCGTACGAAGCTCACGGGCGTGTCGAGTGGCACGCGAACATGCTTCGCGGAGCGGACGGATCGCGCTTCGAAGTCATGCACGCGGGACGAAATGTCGGCACCGTCGAATGGCCGCTAATGGGTCGTCACAATGTCGAGAACGCGCTCGCCGCCATCGTGGCCGCGCGTCATGCCGGCGTTACCGAAGGCGTGGCGATCGAAGCGCTTAAGCACTTTCAAGGCGTGCGACGAAGAATGGAAGTGCGCGGTGTGGTGAACGGCATCACGGTGTACGACGATTTCGCACATCATCCGACCGCCATCGCGACAACGCTCGATGGCTTGCGACGAAAGGTTGGTAATGCACGCATCATCGCCGTGCTCGAGCCGCGTTCCAACACGATGAAGCTCGGCACGCATAGCGCCGCTCTTGCGCAAGCATTGCAAACAGCGGATCGTGTGTGGCTATATCAAGCCCCAGAATTGAAATGGGATGTGGCGAGCGCTGTCGCAAGCTTAGGTAAACGCGCGTCGATTGCCACTAGTATTGATGCGTTGGTCGACGCGTTAGTCAACGAATTACGCTCCGGCGATCATTTGCTCATCATGTCCAACGGTGCCTTTGGCGGGATTCATGGGAAGGCGTTGGCGAGATTGAAATCGAATTGATGGAGCGTCCTTGGCATCACTAGAGATTCCGCTCTTTCCTCTCAACACCGTCCTCTTTCCGGGCGGCGTGCTGCCACTGCGTATCTTCGAACCGCGATATCTCGATATGGTGAAGCGCTGCATGCGCGACGCGAGCGAATTCGGTGTGCTGCTAATTCGCGATGGACACGAAGCGGAGCATCGTGTCGAAGTCGTCAGCGTTGGGACATTGACGCAGATAGTCGACTTCGATCAGTTGCCCGATAATCTGCTCGGCATTACCACGCGCGGTACACGACGTTTTCGCGTCATTGAGCAGCGCGTGCAAGAGGACGGCTTGCATCTTGCGAAAATTGAGTTATTGGCGCTCGATCCTTGCGTGCCGTTACCGGAAGAATTCGAACGCTATGCAAGGCTGCTCGAACAAGCGCTGCCGCAGATGGGCGATTTCTTCAAACATTTGCAGCCGCGCTACGACGATGCCGCGTGGGTGTCGGGGCGGCTCGCGGAAGTGGTGCCCATTCCCTTGGATGAAAAACAACGTATTCTGGAAATGGACGACCCACTTGAGCGCTTACAGGTGTTGCAGCCTTTGATTCGCGGGACTGCCGCCAATTAATTTTGTTTAACGGCCGCAGCAATGCGCCAGTAGCCAAGCGCGACAATCGTGATCCATAGGAAGGCCAACCAACCGATCACGCCATCGTTGTAACTTCCGATCAGCCAGGGAAGAGACGTATGCGAATTGACCGAGGTGAACTGGCCAATGACGGCAATCATTGCGACACCACCGGCGTGCAGACCGATACTTCCCGCAATCGCGCCCGTGTAGCGCCGTATAAGCGCCAAGAGGACGCCTAATGCAAACAGCGCAAACAACGCATCAATGATTTTCAGTGGCTCCGCGAACGCCGCAAACGCCTTCACCGCGATTTGCATTCCAACTGCGAAGTTCATGTGATCCGTTGATACGCGCATCGCGTCCGGATCCACCATGAAATGTAAAGCGGCGAACAAGACCGAAGGCATCACGATCGCTTGAGTGATGCCCGACTCGCGTTCGATAACGCTGTACATTGCGCCACGCAGCAAAGATTCTTCGATGAATGCGATGACAAAGCCGGCGAGCGCGCCTTCGACCAACGACTTGGCGAGCGCGATCAGCGTAAATTCCGTATTCCAAGTGCGGATGTCCAATCCGAGGAATCCAAAAACCAGCGGCAGCATGAGCAACAAACCGGCAACGAATCCTAGCATCATCTGTCGCAAGAACTGACGACGTGGAACGCCATACCCAAAAGTCGCTCGATTGACCAATCCTTCACGCCGCAATATCCACACCAGCGCAACGACGAGCAACAGCTCCCCAATGCGACGCATGATGCGATCCGGTCGGTAGTCGGCAAAATGGGTCACCGCAAACCATGCGGGATAAGTGAGCGCGCCGGCGATCAGCGCCGCGAGAACAATCGCAATCAAAGTCTTAACGAAGAATCGCACTGTGGTTCGATGCCCGCATTTCTAGACGAAAGCACAGTTTATCGGCCTCGCCATCGTCGTGCTCATCTGTTTTGATAGTGCGAAAGGAAACCTTGAGGAGCTTCGACATGGAAAACACGCAGGCGGTCCGCATCATCTCGGCATTGGCAAATGGCATGAATCCGATAACGGGCGAAATATATTCTTCGGATAGCCCTTATCAATCGCCGGACATCGTTCGCGCATTATTTGTCGCTGTGCGTGCGTTGGAAACTACGCTGATGGAAGCGTCCGCTGACCGAACGACGCATCCAGCGACGAAATCAGCCACGGTAGTTCAGAAGGTCGAACCTTTAGCGCGCAAGGGTGCCAGCGACAATCCTGCAAGTGACCATGGTGGAAAGTCCAATGTCGTCAAGCCAAAGCCCAACGTCGGCAAGCCTTGGTCGGCCGATGAGGACAAGCAACTCTTGGCTGCCTTTGATTCGGGCCAGTCGCTGGCGGAAATCGCAACGACTCACGGCCGCACTCTGGGCGGTATACGCGCAAGACTGGAAAAGCATGGACGATTGGAACCGTCACCCGCGAGTCGATGGCCAGCAAACGGTTCAAGGCAGCCCGCTCCTGGCGACGAAACCGTGCGCTGAATTATCCTCGGGGAAATTCCGTCAGTTGTTGGCCGCCGCCGCGTGTGCAGCGCTGCGTCTGTGCGCTCTTTGCCATCCAGTTAACCAATGTAGCGCCCGGATTCGGGTCGCGAGCCGCCAATGTAGATTCGAAAGCAAATCGCCCCATCGACTCAAGTTGGCTACGGTTTGACCACATTCGTTCCAAGGCCGCCGTTACGTCGGCGACTGCGGCGTGTTCGATCAGGAATCCAGATCGCCCGTCTTGCAGCGCCTCGCCAATTCCGCCGACGTTTGTTGCCACAACAGGCCGTCCACACAGCATCGCTTCCGTCAACGCAATCGGAATTCCTTCTAGGCGAGACGACATGACCAAGACATGATGCGTTGCCCATACATCGGAGATATCGGTAACGAAGCCCGCGAATGCGATTCGGTT
>JAYTQU010000382.1:0-3012 GCA_043746555.1 Pseudomonadota bacterium
TCCGCCGCGCCGATAGTGTCGCAGCACCCAGTGACGTTCGCCGTCGCGAATGAAGATCACGCCGCCACGTCCGTGCGCACGCGCGACGATTTTTTGCTGTGACGCCCAGTACGCCTCGTCAAACAAAGTCTCGCTCGGCTTACCGATTTGTGCGGAGTCGTATAGGATCGCTCCGGTTGCTGTCTGTTGTACTTCAATCGCCATGGTGCGAGCATGCCAGAAACATTCGGGAAAATCGTGAGGAGCGCTTCGTGACTCGGTTGATTCGCGAGCCGCCTTCATCGATCTGCATCTTGCGGCTATCGACCGTCGCCGATGCGCTCCATGCGTTGCCGTTAGTGCGAACGCTGTAACAGGAATGGCCGAACACGAAACTCACCTGGGCGATCGGCAAGCAGGCAGCGCGGCTACTTGGCTACCATCGCCATTCCTGCGCGAATCAAATTGGGATTCGATCGACCGCGAGCTCGAAATTTGCAATGGCTGTTGACGACACATCGGATCGATCCAGTCGAGCGACAACATATTGTCGATGGCTTTTTTCGGCTTCGCCGAACGCCTGGGCGTTCGTGAACGACTGTTGCGCTGGGACATCCCGTTGTCGGACGAAGTTCGCAGTCACGCACGAGATTGGATTCCCGATGGCGTCAAAACGCTGGTCATCGCCTTGGTCGACAACCATCGATCGCGGCACAAGTAATTCTATCGCCAATGTTCGGCGATCCATGGTGTCGGTAGAATGTGTCGATACCATTTTCCACCTTCGCCCACCAACGCTTCTTCCGGCTTCGGTACGCCATGAAACACGACGATTCGCGCATCGCGCGGTAAGAACGGCGTGGAGAAATAGCTGGCGGGACCGAGCGCCGCGCAATCGTGCTTAAAACTGGGACACCACTCTTTGGGCCAGTAACGCAAACGATTGCGCGAATGGAACCAATGCGACACAAATTCTTGTTCGTTGCGCCACGTTGCTCGAACGCGGTCGAAGTCGGCGGAGAAATCGGACAGCACTTGCGAGTCCGCGCCGGCATTAATGCGTAACACGGAAGTGTTGCCGACAAAGCGATCGCCGCGAATGCGCACGGGACGATAGTCGCGAATCACGCAAATCTCGCCGGGCAGATAATCGAAGAACGGATCGATCGACGCGACGATCACCACGTCCAAATCGAGAAACAAAGTCGGCCCAGTTAAATTACCGAGCGGCGCTGCGAACATGGCTAACTTGCGCCAACCGTGCGCGGCGTTAGTATCCGCCGCCCCGGCGCTCGGCATGGGGAAATGTTCGATTCCAGGAGACAGGCCTTCGCCATTGTCGGTAAAGCAGACGAAGCGATGCGGTTTCGTCAGATGACGCTGCACCATCGAATACAAACGATTGACGTACAAAGCGGGAAACTTCGTTCCCCACTTCATGCAGATTACATTGACCACAGAATCGCCTCGAAAAAAATGGTTCGAGGATTATCGCAGAATCGCACGCCTCGCTATACTAAAGCCATATCAGGAGGAAGAACGTGACCGACAACTCGACCGAAATCCGCGTACCCATCTCGCCCGGCGAGTTGATCGACAAGATCGCCATTTTGGAAATTAAGTCCGAACGCATGAGCGATGCCAAGAAAGTCGCCAACGTTAAGCATGAGTTGTCGCTGCTGATGACAACCTGGAAGGCATCGCCCTATTCTGCCATCGATATCTCAATCGAATGGTCGGCGCTCAAGAACATCAACGGCAAATTGTGGGTTATCGAAGACGATATTCGCGACAAGGAACGCGGTCGACAATTCGATGCGCGCTTCATCGAACTCGCTCGTGCCGTCTACGTCACCAACGACGAACGCGCGGCAATAAAACGAAAGATCAACGACAAATTAGGGTCGAAGATCGTCGAGGAAAAAAGTTACGCGGACTACAAGGGAAACTGATGCGTGAAGTGTTATGAGCGACGGGCCAGAAAGAAGGCCTCGCGCCTTTAAACTCTCGTGCTCATCACCCATCTCGCCTCACCCATTACATTCTTAGTGTGTACTCAGCACTGCAATAAGGACACTTCGCCCAGCCCGTCGTCTCGATTGGTAAAAACACTCTCGGGTGCGAATTCCACAACTGCATGCTCGCCATTGGGCATGAGAGCGGCAAGTCAGCGCTGGTCACTTCGTACTTGTGCTGTGCGTTGGGGGCGGTTAGTTTTGCGGCGGCGGACATAGGAGCGTGAGTGCGTGAGGTGGCGAGAGCGGGAGATCGAAAATCGGGCTGCAAGAATACTCTTTCTTTCCGCCGATCTCACGCTCTCCCGATTTTACGCTCTTGCGATTTTATGCTTTCGGCGCACCGATTCCGCTTTTGGTGATGCTGGTCGCCATCGCGATGATGGACGATAGATCGGATAAGTTCGCGGGCACGATGAGCGTATTGCTTTCCTTCGCCAGCTTGCCGAATTGCTTGACGTATTCCTCGCCGATACGTAACGCCATTGCCTGCGAGCCGCCTTCCTGATTGAGCGACACACCCACACGTCGCAGTCCTTCGGCGGTGGCGGTAGCCACGGCGAGAATCGCTTCGGCTTGGCCTTGCGCTTCGTTTATCTGCTGTTGCTTATTCGCTTCCGACTGTTTGATCACACGCTGCTTGTCGCCTTCGGCCTGGTTGATCTTGGCGTCGCGCTCGCCTTCGGATGCAAGAATCACCGCGCGCTTTTCGCGCTCGGCGCGCATTTGTTTTTCCATCGCTTGCAAGATGTCTTTGGGCGGCGTGATGTTTTTGATCTCGTAACGCAATACTTTCACGCCCCAGGGCGTTGAGGCTTTGTCGAGTTCGGCAACCACATTGGAGTTGATGATGCCGCGCGCTTCGAAGGTGCGGTCCAATTCGATCTTGCCGATTTCGCTACGCAAGGTCGTCTGCGCCAGTTGCGCAATGGCGAACATGTAGCTGTTGATACCGTACGACGCACGGTGCGGATCGAGCACCTGCAAATACAAAATGCCGTCCACAGCTACTTGCACA
>JAYTQU010000383.1:0-6621 GCA_043746555.1 Pseudomonadota bacterium
TTGTTTGTCGCGATTGAAAAATCGTCTGAGCTGCGGGCGTTGAAAATGCCGGCACCGCGTTGCGGAATCGCATACGTATGAATTTTGAAAGTAATTAACCGTTGTGCGCTATTTCCTCAGTTCGCATCGACGAACTAGAGTGTCGCCTAGTACGGCGGGGGTTAAGCTGCGAGGAATGCGAATTCGAACGTCAGATCAGTGTTCCAGTATCTGGCGTGAATGTGCGTCACGTCGCTGGAGAGACATTTACCGTTAGCCCTTCGCGGATTACGTTATCGAATCGCGGCGAGAGCTATCGCGTCAGTGATCCGTTTGAAGATCCATTTGAAGATCCGTTTCAGTCCCGGTCTCGCACCGCGAATCTCGCATGAATTGTCTGGCGGGAATGAGATTGTGTACGCGACGCAGATCGCGGTACGCTCGCTTCCACTAAAATACGTGTTGGCGATTAACCAAAGGTGCAGCGATGAAACTCGATAATGTAGTAGTGGTGGATGGCGTGCGATCGGCATTTGCGCGTGGCGGCAAGGGCAAGTTGGTGGCAACCAGGCTGGATGAAGCGGGCGCCAGAATTATTCGCGCGTTGCTCAATCGTCATCCCAAAGTCACTGATCGCATGATCGAAGACGTGGGTCTCGGCAATGTGCGCGGCGGCGGTGAGTTCGTGTCTCTCGGCATCGTGGCGCGGCTGGCCGGATTGCCGTACGAAGTTTGTTCGTTCAATAGCAATCGTCAATGCGGGTCGAGTATGGAAACCATGCATCGCATCGCGATGTCGATTGCGTTAGGGACGTCGGAGTGCGGCATCGCATTGGGCATCGAACGCATGGCCCGTGCAATGGGTCCAGGAGCCGGCGACAAACCCACGCGCATCACCGCACCCAATAAACGCTGGCTCGAAATGAATGACGCGCAACGCAATCTTGCGCCCGACCACGCCGAATACTTCAAGACAACCATTCCCGATTACATTCGCCACTCGCCGCCCATGCTCAGCATGACGCAGACTGCGCAAAATGTGGTGGACATGTATGACTTGAGTCGCGCGGAGATGGATGAGTTTTCCGCCAACAGTCATCGCAAAACCGCGAGGGCTTACGAGAAAGGCATTTACAAAGACGAAATCGTGCCGCTGGAAATTGAAGATCCGGTATTCGACAGCGATGGCAATTGGGTCGAAGCAGAGACGGGAAAAACCGTGCTCTTCGAACGCGACGAATGTATTCGCGCCGACACCACAATGCAAAAGCTTGCGACACTGCCGACGCTCAAAGGTTTGCAAAGCTATGGGAATAAAGAAATTCGCATCACGGCCGGTAATTCCTGTCCCATCAACGACGGCGTTTCCGCTTTGCTCCTGATGAGCGAAAAGAAAGCGCTAGCGCTTGGTTTGTCGCCGCTCGCGCGAATCGTCGGGCTCGGAATAGGCGGCGTGAAACCGCAAGTGATGGGTTTGGGTCCGGTGGTGTCGTCCAAGAAGGCGTTCAGACACGCAGGCATCACGGCAGAGCAAATCGATCGGGTGGAGTTCAACGAAGCGTTTGCTGCGCAAGTATTGCCGTCGCTTCGCGAACTCGGCATTTCCGACAGCAAGGTCAATGTGAATGGCGGCTCGATTGCGATCGGACATCCGCTCGGTGCGACCGGCGCGCGGTTGGTGCTCACGGTGGCCAAAGAACTGCGACGAAGTAAAACGCGTTACGCCTTGGCGACGCAATGCATCGGCGCGGGCATGGGAATTTCGACGATTCTTGAACGATTGGATTGATTATCGGTAGGCCCTTGGCGCATGAGGCCAACGGCCAACGTTGATGAAGTCCGCCGTCCCGACGGACTCCATCGCGTTTCATTCGAAGCTATTTGCCGCCGAGTTCCGCGACAATAAAGTCTTCCGCTTTTTTGATGCCGTCCTCAGCCGGCCAGTGCGTGGCGCCGGAAACAGTCTCAAGCGTGGATTCATAGCCGGCTGTTTTCAACGCATCTTGGAAGGCTTGGATGCGTTCGATCTTCACGATCGGATCATTGTCGTTGCGGACGATCAACACCTTCGCCGGCGTTCCTTGCGACTCTTTATCACAAGTAGATTCGAGAACCCCCGCGAGCGACACGATGGCTTTCACGTCGGGAGTCGAGCAGGCGCCTGCATCGAACGCCATGCCGCCGCCCTGACTGAAGCCGACGACGACGATGTTCTGCGATTTCACTTTTAGTCCTTCGGAAGCCGTCTTGACGGTCTTCACTGCCAAATCCTTCGCGGCGGCTTTCGTGTTTTGCGGATCTTCGCCGCGCATCACGTACCAGGATTTGCCCGGACCGACATCGAGCGGGCCATCGTTAAATATAAACGCCGCGTCCGGCAAACGTTTCGCAAGCGCTTCTGCCACCGGCTTCATTGCTTCGCCTTTCTGCGTATAACCATGGAAAAAGACGACTAGCTGCTTCGGCGCTTTGCCTGAAGCCGCATCCAATCCTTGAAAACCGAGGCTGGAAACAGTTGGCGCTGAAGCCGCGCTCGCGCCGAGGCTAACTGCTAAAGCGGCGAGTATCGCAACAGATTTCATATCGTTCTCTCCCGAAATGTTGAATGCGACGTACTTGTACCCCATGCCGGTTCGACCTCCAAGTAAAGTATTGTTGCTACATTCATCGATCAGGGCTTGCTTTACGCGGAGTTGAAGGATAATCGCAGAGCGCAATTGGCCGCGAATAGGGACATCGAGAATATCCCCGACGTGCACGATACCGGTTGACGAGCAAGTAACGCCAATTCGGCGATGTGTGGGGGAGAGGCTCAGTCATCCCTTCTTCCGGTCAAGACTCATTGCCGTCAATGTATTAATCAATCGGTTAAATATACAAAAGTTTGTCCGATTCCGGCCGAAGTAGTGGTAAATTGCGGCCGCGACCCAGGTTGCTTCCGTGTCTACACCTGTGGCTGCTTCGCGTCTTAATCCATATCCCCGTTCAAGTCCGTTTCGAGAGAATTCCATGATTCAGTCGAAAAAAATCGGTCTGTTCGTTTCCGGTCTGGCCGCTACGCTCTCGTTAATCGTCTCGACGATTGCTTTGGCCGCGACCGATGCCACAGCGAATTCAAAATCATCGAATACCGCTCTTGCCGGCACCAAAGTCGACAACTTCATGCTGTCTGATCAGACCGGCATGGGTTACGAACTTTACTATTACAACAACAATGCCGCCATCGTCATCGTGACGTCTGCGCAAGGCGATCCAATCTCGGACCAGGCCACCATTGCAATTAAGAAAGTGCAACAGAACTTTGCGGGCAAGAGTGTCCTATTTTTAATGCTTGATTCTGCGTTGACTTCCGACCATAGCAAGTTCACGGGCCGGCTTGGATCGGCCGAATTGCCGGTGCTCGCCGACGAATTGCAACTGGTCGGCCGATCGCTTGGCGTTACGACGACGGCGGAGACCTTTATCATCGATCCAAAGACATGGACAGTTGCTTACCATGGTCCAATCGACGCCTCCTTCGCGCAGAAAAAAAATAAGCACGCTAATCTCACCGAAGCGCTCAACGCTTTGTTGGCCGGTAAGAACGTACCGGTCGCCGACGCGGCGGTGAAAGGCACGCCGATCGATTTTCCGGATCGCAACAAGACCGCCGAGTTCGCGAAGATCGATTACGCAACGCAGATCGCGCCGGTTCTCGCAAACAAATGCGTCACCTGCCACACGCAAGGTGGCTTGGGTCCGTTCGCAATGAATAGCTACGACGTGGTGAAGGCTTTTTCTCCGATGATTCGCGAAGTGCTGCGAACCAAACGCATGCCGCCGTATCACTCCGACAATCACGGCGCAATATGGTCGGACGATATGCGACTCAGCGACACCCAAGTGAAATCGATCGTCAATTGGATCGAGGCCGGAAGTCCGCGCGGCGATGGCAAAGATCCGCTTCCCGAAGCCGCGAAGCCGGCACCGAAGTGGCCGTTAGGCCAACCGGATGTGGTGGTGAAAATTCCGACATTCGACGTGCCCGCGACCGGCATCGTCGACTACCAGGATCGTTCGATCCCGACTAATCTTCTCGAAGGGAAATGGTTGAAAGCGACCGCGTGGTCCGGCGCATCACCGACTGTCCATCATGCGCTCGCCGGCTGGATTCCCAAGGTCGATCCGAACGGCCGCGGCTTCGCTTGGAACGTGGCGCTCGGCGGTTATGGTCCCGGCGGCGCGCCGAACTTAACGCCCGACGACACCGGTATTTACTTGCCGCCGGGCGGATCGTTCGCTTATCAATTGCATTACACGCCGATCGGCAAGCCGATCACCGACGCGACCGAAGTGGGTTATTACTTCTATAAGGAACAGCCGAAGTACATTCTCCGTCAAGCGTCGATCACTGATTTCTCGATCGAGATTCCGGCCGGAGAGTCGCGTCACTTGGAAACCGCATATCTGGAATTCCCGCATGACGCGGAAATATTCGGCGTGCAACCGCATTGTCATTCGCGTTGCTATGCGACGCAGCTACGCATTCGCTATCCGGACGGCACGGAAAAAGTACTGCTCAACCAACCGCGCTATTATTTTTCGTGGCAACGCGAGTATCACTTCAAGGATATGCTTTCAGTGCCGAAGGGAACGCTCCTGATCGCGGACTACATCTACGACAACTCGACGGCGAATCTTGCGAATCCCGATCCGAAAAGGAACGTCGTGTTCGGCGAGCAGACGTCGCAAGAGATGCTGTTCACTTTCGCGCGTTTTCGTTACAAGGGCGAGACGACGACCGAGCGCCACGACGAATGGTTCAACGAACTGCAAGCCAACGTCGCCTTCGACTCGCTCGATGACAACATCGACGGCAAGCTGACGCCTGCGGAATTTCGTAACGATCCGCTTTTCAAGCCGCTCCTGAAGTTCCTGCCGATGGTCGACACTGACCATGATGGCGCACTCTCGAAATCCGAGTTTATGGTAGCGATTCAGGCAATGCGAAAAATGCGCCAGGCGGGCGGTACGGGAGCTGCGGCTGCGCCGCCGAAAGATGATGCCGGCACGGCCGCAATGAAACAGAAAGCGACCGGCGAGAGCAACTAGCTCGCGGCATTAAACGGAAAAAGTCCCGCTGCACGCTAGTTACACGGACGGCGGGACTGTTGTTTTCAAAAGCACGACGCATATCGTATCCTTTCCGTCGTGGCGCTTCGCGACGAAACTCTGACTGCGATCGCCGATACCGACAAATTGCTCTCTACACTACATTCGGAATCACGCCATGATGAATAACAGAATAGTCCCGTCCAGTTCAGTAGCTACAAAATTTATCGCAACAGCGATCGCGGCATTCTCCATCGCCGCTTGCTCAAGCGCACCCGGGCGACAAGCAAGCAAGTTGCCGCGGCCGCTTTCCGTTGCGGACTATGCCGCTGTTCTTGCCGATCCCGGTCGTCCAGCCGCCGACAAGAATGACGATGCCGCTCGAAAACCGGCTGAAGTGTTGGCATTCGCAAAAATTAGACCGGGCGAAACGATTTTAGAGATGGAGGCGGGACGCGGTTGGTATTCCGAGATTCTCTCCACTGCTATAGGACCGAAAGGAAAGTTGATTGTCCAATATCCGCCGCAGTTTAGTTATGGCGACAGTGCCTACAAGGCACGAACGGATGCCGGCCGACTGAAGAATGCGACGATTACCGTATCTGCGTTCGACCAACTAAAAGCCGCCGACAACTCCGTCGACAAAGTTTTATGGATTCTCGGCCCGCATGAACTGTATTACACTCCGCGCAATGCGCCGCCTGGCGTTCTCGGCGATGTGAAAAAAACCTACGCGGAAATTTTCCGCGTGTTAAAGCCGGGCGCAATCTTCGTCGCCATGGATCACGCCGCCGCTGCAGGCGCCCCTAGCTCAACCGGGCAAACCGTTCATCGTATCGACCCCGCGATCGTCCTTGCTGCCGCCAAAGAAGCCGGTTTTGAGTACCTTGACAAGAGCGGCGTGTTGGCCAACCCATCCGACGATCACAGCAAGATGGTATTCGATGCGTCGGTACGACGTCACACAGATCAATTTTTGTTCCGTTTCCGAAAACCAAAATGACGGGTCGCGCGAACCGTGATGATTGATAGGACTGTTTTTTCGAAAGAGGTTTCGCGCGAATGACGAACATTGGTACGCCGCTTTCGCCATCAGGCACTCGCGTCATGTTCTTGGGTTCCGGCGAGCTCGGCAAAGAGGTAGCGATCGAGTTGCAGCGCTTCGGTTGCGAAGTGATTGCCGTCGATCGTTACGCCAACGCACCGGCAATGCAGGTGGCGCATCGATCGCATGTGGTTAACATGTTGGATGGCGCGGCGCTGCGCGAATTGGTGAACAAGGAGCGACCGCAGTGGATTGTTCCGGAGATCGAAGCCATCGCAACGCCGACGCTGGTTGAACTGGAGCGCGAGGGTTTCAACGTGATTCCGACGGCGCGCGCCGCTCGTCTCACCATGGATCGCGAAGGCATTCGTAGATTGGCTGCGGAAACGCTTGGTCTTAAGACGTCGCCATACCGCTTTGCCGATAGCGAAGCGCAGTATCGCGCGGCCGTCAACGAGATTGGATTTCCCTGTGTGATCAAGCCGGTGATGAGTTCGTCGGGCAAG
>JAYTQU010000384.1:0-3258 GCA_043746555.1 Pseudomonadota bacterium
TACGCAACGAAGCCAACACACCATAAACATTCGAGCGCCGAATTTGCCACTCAGCGAGAGGTTGTCCGGGTTCGATCAATTCATTGCCGGTTGAAATAACCACGATACGCGGCATGCGTGCAACTTGTACATGCACGAGACCGGCCGATGCGAGGACGGCAACCTCCGGCGCGCCGAGTTTAATTCCCGGTTGCAGCACTGCTTTCCCCGCGCTGCAATCGATGCCGCGTCGATGCAGGTTTAACCCCGGCGTAAGTTCCACATCGTCGGCAAGTCGCGCACAAGCTTTGTCGATTGCAATGCGTTCAACGGGAACGACGCAGTCGCAACCGATGGGCAGCATCGCGCCCGTCATGACCTCGATACAGTCGTTGACGCTCGCAAGCTTGAGTGGCTGCGCACCCGCCGCCTGAGTACCGGCAATTTCGAACTCGCGTACAGCGGTTTGACTTGATAGCGCAATCCCATCCATCGCCACGCGATCGAATGGCGGTTGATCGCGCTCGGACACGACCACTTGACGCAGCACACATCCGGCGGCATCGCGCAGCGCGACCGGAATGACCGGAAGTCGCGGAACTTCCGCTTCGATCGAAGCCGTGGCTTCGGCAGGTGAAATCATGGAGATTGCGTGCAGTTGAATTACTGACGCGAAGAATAGCCGATGACGACGCTTAGCGCGCGCCGCATTGCGGTTGGCATTACGCAGGACATCGCAGTGGGCATCGCGCCGAGTTTCGAATGGTGAAGTGGCTCAATGGCCGACCCGAACGATGGCTATTTGCGAGCTTTGAATATTCGGACTTGCTCGTTAAAGTCCGTCGCTTTTTTTTGTAGCTCATCAACCGCAACGTTATTTTTTTTTGCTTGCAGCGACTTGATCTGGATGATGGCGCTGGTGGCGCCGCCGGCATCGCGGATCTTTTCGGCGGTTTCTTTCTCCAGGCATGCCGAGTAAGCCGTCACGTCGGCGTTGTACTGTTTGAAGACCGTCATGGCGCTAATCATTTCGCTTTCCGACGCGGTCTTGCCGTCGGGAACTTGTTCCGGCGCTTTGGGGAACACACAATCCGCCAGCGCGTTCGGAATCGTCGCCAACGCAAGTGTAGCGACTAGCGCGACAGTTCTAGCTAGCGCTTGGATCGCCAACGATATTCGCCAGGTCTTTATCATCGGGCCGTTTGTCATCGGGTCAGTCGTCATCGAGCCAATCGCCATCGAGCCAATCGCCATTGAGTGAAGCGCTCAGATCGGCGCGCCCAATCGCGTGAGTGACCCGTCGAACCGGATCATGTTGACTAGATCGGCTAGCGTTAGGAAGACTTAAGACCGGAGCCGGGGTTATGTAATGCCCCGATGTAACGCACTCGCTGGGTTGACGGAGGGCGTTGCACCCTTCGCAAGGTTCGCACACAACGCGGCTGCCGCTTCAGCGACAGCCGCGTCATCGCTCTTAGCTCTTGTTTTTGTTTTTGTAGGCGCGCAATTGTTGATTGAATTCGTCGGCCCGTGCTTGCAGTTCGTCGATCGCGGCATTGTGCTTCTTGGCCGCCATCACCTTGATCTGTTTGACTAGATCGGCGTTGTCGCCGGCTTCGGTCACGCGCGCATTCGCTTCGTTATCCAAGCATGCGAGATACGCGTTGACATCTTTTTGATAGACATCGAAGGCTTGTTTGCCCGCGATCATTTCCGTTTCGGTCGCCGTGGTGCCATTGGGCGCGGTGGTCGGCGTTTTTGGATAAACGCACTCGGCCATGGCCGGCGCTGCAAGCGTCGCGCTCGCTAAAAGTGCAATTGCAAGAGTGCGCGTGAAATTCATACTCAATTCCCCTCGTCGATGGTGATTTATTTGTTCGGCCCATTTGCCGGCCAAACGTTTGGTCGGCAATATCTTACCGTCGTCGCCCCATCGTCGCTAGACGTTCGTCGATCAAGAATTGCTAGGAACTAAATCCGGGGAACTATTGGCCGCCGTTCAGGTACGTGACGCCACCCATCTCGCGCATCTGCCCGACGATCCAACGTTGGCGCGACCTAACATGGAGCCCAGGCGCATCGGCGCGAAAGCGCTTCGGGTTGGGCAAGACTGCGGCCAACAGCGCTGCGTCGTACTCGTTCAGGCGCGCGGCGGGCTTGCGATAGTAGGCGCGGCTTGCCGCTTCGACGCCGTATACACCGCGCCCAAACTCAGCGATGTTTAGATACATCTCCAAAATTCGTCGCTTCGGCCAGAAGCCTTCGATCAGCACCGTGAAGTACGCTTCGATTCCTTTACGCAGCCAACTGTGGCCGGGCCAGAGAAATAAATTCTTAGCCACTTGCTGCGTGATGGTGCTGGCGCCGCGCAAGGGTTGTCCGTGTTCGCTCTCGCCGATGGCTTGGTTGATCGATTTGACATCGAATCCCCAATTGGTCGGAAAAGTTTGATCTTCGCTGGCAATCACGGCGAGTTGCATCGGCCGCGCAATCTGTTTGAGATCGACCCATTTGCGGCGATAAACGTAGGTCTGCTCGTCATGCGCCCATGCGAGCAATCGGTCGCGCAAGATAAAAGCCGTGCTGAACGGATCGACGAAGCGCAACGTCAAGACGCAGACGACGGACAGCGCAACCCAACCGATCGCCGCAAACAATAGGCCGCGCAGGATTCTCCTAGCCCATGAACGCGCAGGTGCCACAGTCTTGGCGACTACTCTTCGACGCGCGAGACCTTGTTGATGATCACCGCATCGACCGGCACATCGTCGTGATGCCCTTTGCGACTGGTCTTTTCTTTGGCGATGGCATCGATCACGTCCATTCCCGAGATCACCTGACCGAACACGGCGTAGCCGAAACTACCAGGACTATTGTCGAGAAAGTCATTGTCCTTCAGGTTAACGAAGAACTGCGACGAAGCGCTGTTAATGTCATTGGTGCGCGCCATCGACAGCGTGCCGCGTAAATTCTTTTTGCCGTTCTTTGCTTCATTCTTGATCGGCGCGTTGCCGTCCTTTTGCTTCATGTCCGTGTCGAATCCGCCGCCTTGAATCATGAAGCCGGGAATGACGCGATGAAAAATCAAGCCATCGAAGAAACCGCTATCGGCGTACGCCAAAAAATTTTCACTGCTGATGGGCGCGTCGTCGGCGAACAGTTCGATAGTGAAGTCGCCTTTGTTGGTGCTGAATAAGAGCATGGGGATCTCGTTGAGTGAATCTAAATACGTTGGCCTTCGGTCACGCGCTCGTGTCCAGCCAAATCGGGACGCGAGCG
>JAYTQU010000385.1:0-3460 GCA_043746555.1 Pseudomonadota bacterium
ATCGCCGCACGCTTGTCCAAGCGGCGCAGTCACAATCGACTTGCTGTATGAATAGGAAACACCAAGATGCGCTTGGGACCCACCAATTGAATTCGACGCTTCGAAGGTTTTGAACGCCAGATTGATATCGCGCAGGAATGCCAAACCGGAATCCGGTGTAGTCAATAACGAAAGCGCGCGATTGAGCGTTGCCGGATCGGACAGCGTTTCCGACAGACATTTCTTTGCTTCGCCATCAAGCAAGCTTGTATCAATCGTGCTGACGCCGGCCGGCGATTCCAGTTGGTCACGCACCTTGTCCCAACATGCCGCTGCCTGAGCCGTGGTGCCAACAACGCCTAGTGCGATGAACACGACCAGCGTTCGCAAAAAGCGCGTCACCGCTGGACCTCGTTCTTAAAGCGAAAACAATCGTCGGCTCGCGCGGCCAGATCTTGCAGTTTCTTTTTCGAATTTTGCAGCACCTCGGACATGGATTGCACGGCAAACGCTCGTTCGATGCCCGACTCGTACTGCGCGCCTTGAAACAGTCGAAAAATATTATCCATCTGCGACGCCAACGAACCCGCCTTGGTGGCGCGTTGTTCGACCGAATCCAAATCGGACCAGAACGCCAAATCGTTCATCGCCTTATCACCGGAGACATCGAACGTGCTGGTCGACGGCAACTCATGCAACGCGATCATGCAAAGCCACGTATGAACGTGCGCCAGGTTGTTGTTGCTCCACGCGCTCATGCGAATCCCCTAGCCGCTAGAATTTGGTTCGATTGACGGTCTCGATTATCCTCGCGCATCCTGCATGTCGCTTAGTCGTCAAGCAAGTGTACTTTCGGCCACGTGAGCCGGCCATGCGTCAACAAGATTTGTCGTAGACGTGACTGGTGAGCTTGCTCGACATTGACGAAAACCCCCTCAAGCGAGGGGTTTCTCTTTATATGGTGCGCCCGGAGAGATTCGAACCCCCGACCTCCTGGTTCGTAGTCGTAGTGTTCGAGTGCGATCAGCTGCGATAGAGTGCGCTGGAGCATGATTTTTAGTAGTTTTCTATCAATAGGTTACGCTCTTGTGACCCTGACCAGACCGGAGTACGATTTCAGCCGGTCACTCTATGGTCACTCAATATGCCGACGGTCAAGTTTCGACAGAATACCATCAAGTCTCTACCCTACTCCGGATCGGGCAACGCGCAATGCATTTATTGGGAAGCGGGCTTCCCGTGCTTCGGCACACGGGTGTATCCAAACGGCCGCCGTAGCTATGTCTGCTCCTATCGAGTACAAGGTCGCAAGCGACTCGCCACCCTCGGGCGAGTGGACATCCTGACGCTGGAGCAAGCGCGCAAGCAGGCACGTGCGTTTTTGGGTCAGGCGGCTAGCGGCGAAGATCCCCAAGCGGATTCCGATGCGTTGTATGCCTCGGGTAGCGTGAGGTCGCTCTGCGAGGAGTACCTCGAGCGGCATGCGAAGGCGAAGAAACGATCGTGGAAAGCGGACCAATCGCTGCTTAATCGTGTTGTCATTCCGAAACTCGGCAGCCGGCTCGCGGCGAGCATTACAAGCGATGATGTTGGCAAGCTGCATTCAGGATTGGGTGTCGACACACCCTATGCCGCGAATAGAACACTCGAAGTCATCCGTAAGATGTTTAATCTCGCCCGGATTTGGCGCCGTGTCCCTGTGGAAATGCAAAATCCGGCAAGCGGCATCGAAGATTTCAAAGAAGAAAAACGCCGCCGCTATGTGACACCCGCTGAAATGCCAAAACTGGCTGAGGCCATTGACGCAGAGTCGAACGAATACGCACGCCATGCACTGTGGCTGCTCCTGCTCACAGGATTGCGACGCAACGAATTGCTTCATGCGAAATGGAACGACATCGATTGGGAACAGCGCACGTTGTATGTGGGCAAGACCAAGAACGGCGATCCGGTGCTTGCGCCTTTAAGCCGCGCCGCGCTTGACCGTCTCAAGCGGATTCGACGCATAGACGACAATCCCTACATCATCTGTGGAGCGATCGACGCGCAACCCCTGGTGAATCTGCGCAAGCCTTGGACGCGCGTACGAAAATCCTGTGGTCTTGACGATGTGCGAATTCACGACTTGCGGCGCACCGTGGGCAGTTGGCTCGTGCGTGACGGCGCCTCACTTCATCTCGTCGGTGCCGTGCTCAATCACAAAGATCAAAAGACCACCGCCGGTTATGCTTACTTTCAAACGCAGGATCGAACCAAAGCACTCGATAAGCATGGGAAGAAACTTATTGATCTTGTCGCTCGTCATCCGATACGACACGTAAACAAAGGAAAGAAATCAACGACCGCAACGATTGCTTCTCGATCTACAGACACTCACGCTCATCAATTTACGAGAAAAGAACTGCACACGCTCGTCTGGTCAAAACCAATCTCGACGCTGGCAGTACAACTCGGCGTATCCGATGTCGGACTTTCAAAAGCCTGCAGACGTGCCGACATTCCCGTTCCTGCGCGCGGATACTGGGCGATGCGAGAAGCGGGACAGACTACTCAGAAACATCCGCTGCCGCCGCCGCGACACCATGTGCCCGAGCACGTCGTGATTCGAGGGCGATCGTCAGAACGCAAGCTGTCCATCGCGGGGTCCTCTTGATTTTGCTGCCAAAAGTGCCGGTGTGATTTGTCGGTAATTTAAGCGCCGGTCGCTCGTTTTGTTTGATAAAACAGCTACTTGCTGTTCGCTGTTTTGAAGAGGCTATCGTACCTAGATTTGGGAGGGTGCGATGGACAAATGGCGCGCGACATTTCTGGGTCTCAAACAGCTTCTGCGTGAGTTGACAGCGTTTGAGATTCAAACATTCTTCACCGTCACATTCTTCACCGTCGTCGCGGACCAGAACTCAAACTCGGCCTTGCGCTGCAAATCGGTTTTTTGCGAATGAGCGGACGAGTCCTGGATGCCGTGCGCATCGTGCCGCCGGTGTTCTGGCGACATCTCGGTGAACAATTCGCAATCGCGGCACCCGATATTGCGTCATTGCGTGCGATGTACCAACGACGTCGAACGTTATTCGAACACCAAGAGGTAGCGTGCGAGGTTCTTGGGTTTAGACCCGTCACTGAACTGCAGCGCCGTGCGCTGGTGCGAGCCCTGCGTCAGGAACTGACGCGCACAGCCGATCGACTGCGGTTATTAGTGTTCGCTCGAAGCTGGTTGTACGAGCACAAGTTGATTCTGATTCGTGATCGCGATTTGCACTCGACGATCTTGAGCGCGACACGACAGTACGAAGCCGCGCTCGCCAAGAGCATTCATGCCGCCGTCGATGACACACTGTTGGAACGCTGGCGCAAAGCGCTCGTGATATCGCGCGAGTCGGGACTCAGAGCTTGTGAAATTTTCAAAATCAGCAGCGCTGATCGAGCTGCGGTCTTGCAGGGCGGATTTTTCGTTCCGCGCGTGCGCGATGCGCTTGAGTCA
>JAYTQU010000386.1:0-9801 GCA_043746555.1 Pseudomonadota bacterium
CGGTTTGCAGAGACAAAATGAGTGCGCGCATCGTCGTCATAATGATGTGCGACTGCAATCGTGGCGATCGCGCCGCCAAAATACAGCCAGTCGTCACGATCCCAGCGTAACGGCGCGGTGACGTAGAGCTTGGCATCCTCCAGAACCGCGGCAACTTCGCCTGCTTCGCTTCGGTTTGCAGCGCAGGCCATAACGACGAGTAACAAACAGCCAGCCGTATGACCGAAAAAACGACGGAAGATCATGGATTTCATCGGCGCGTTGAACTCTTTTGGGCGATGTGCGGATGGCGCGATTAGTATAATTGGAGTCCGGCGGTTGCCGGAGACAATTTACCCCAATCATCCTTAGGAGATCATTTTGTGGCTGAAATCGAAATTCATCACGGGCACGATCATGGCGAAGACGATTCCTTCGGTAAGATCGTTGGCGTGATTGTCGGCTTAATCGGCATCGTCTTGGCGGCCGTTACCATCTCATCGCATCGCGCCCACACGGCGGCGGTGATTTCTCGCACCGATGTCAACGATCAGTGGGCGTACTTTCAGTCGAAGAAAGTTCGCGAGCATGCACTGGAAATCGCGATAACGACGCTGACCGTTTTGGCGCCCGATTCGCCGAGGATCAAAGAACCGATCGAGAACTACGCCAAGACGCGGGATAAATATAATCTCGACATTAAAGACATCGAAGAAAAGGCTCACAAAGCGGAAGAGGCAACGGAACACGCCGAACATCAGGCACTGCGCTTCGATTTAGGCGAGGGTTTGTTGGAGCTTGGGATGGTGTTGTCATCGCTCTATTTCCTGTCTAAGCGCAAGATCTTTCCGTACATAGGGCTCAGCGCGGCGGCGTTGGGTGCAATCATCGGCGTCAGCGGTTATGACGTGGTGAACAATGTATTCCTCGGCATGGTTTGGCACTTCGCGTAATTAGATTTTGCTGATTTCATGAAATTTGCCGATCACGCGTCTTCATCGGTTGTTGCAGCCGCGAAAATCGATGAGCGCGTCAGCGCCGCTCGCGCCGAGCAACCCGAACAATGGCAGCGGATATTCGACGACGAGCGCATAGCCGTAACGCTTTCGATGGTGTTTGCTTGTAGCGAGTTCGTAGCCGGAGCGTGTCTGCGCAATCCGGATCTACTCTGCACATTGATCGATTCGAGTGAATTGTTCAGCGCAATGGACATCGATTCGTTGCGCATAAGGCTATCAAGCGCCGCGCCATCGGAAAGCGACGATGCTGAACTACTCGCCTCGCTACGTCGGTTCCGCTGCCGACACATGGTTCGCATCGCGTGGCGCGATCTGGCCGGTTGGACCGACACGCGCGCAACGCTGCTCGATCTATCGAATCTCGCCGATGTTTGTATCGAATTTGCGCATGAGCGCGCGCATAGAGAACTGATCGCCCGGCACGGCATCCCCTTCGGTACCGAAAGCAGCGCACCGCAATCGCTCGTGGTTCTCGGCATGGGCAAGCTCGGCGGTCGCGAACTCAATTATTCGTCCGACATCGATCTCATCTTTCTGTATCCCGAAGACGGCGAGACGCGAACGCAATCCCAAAATCAACGAGTCATCGAGAACGCTGAATTCTTTTTGCGCCTCGGGCAGAGAATTATTCAACTGCTTGCGAACAAAACCGCCGATGGATTTGTCTATCGCGTCGATATGCGCCTGCGGCCGTTCGGCGATAGCGGTCGCATGGCGATCAGTTTCGACGGTTTCGAAGACTACTTGCAGCAACACGGTCGCGATTGGGAACGTTATGCCTACGTCAAGGCGCGACCCGTTATTCATGTCGCGATCAATCGAGCGCAGCACAAGTCGCTCTACGACAACATTATTCGACCGTTTGTGTATCGACGCTATCTCGACTTCGGCGTCTTCGACTCGTTGCGTGAGATGAAAGCGATGATCGCCCGCGAAGTGGCGCGACGCGAACTGCAAGACAACGTGAAGCTCGGGCCAGGCGGCATCCGCGAAGTCGAGTTTATCGTGCAGGCGTTTCAATTGATTCGCGGCGGCAGCGATCGACGCCTGCAAACTCGTGAGCTCGGTGTTGCGTTGCCGCTGCTTGCCGGACAGAAACTACTGCCGCTTGAGGCGGTGAACGAGTTGTGGGCGGCTTATTTATTTCTGCGGCGATTGGAAAACAGATTGCAGGAATGGAATGACGAACAAACGCATCAATTGCCGGAAGACGAAGCGGCCCGGGCGAGGCTTGCCATGGCGATGGAGAAAACCGATTGGTCATCGCTGCGTATTGCAATCGACGAGCAACGCGCCATCGTCGCGCGGCATTTCGCGAATGTCGTGTTTCGTCCCATGGATCGCGAGAGCGAGGCGCTCGCGGCTGACGAATTCGTTCTCGACTTCGAGCACGAGGAAATCGTCACGCACTTGAACGCGATTGGAGTGCGGGCTGCGAATGAGTGTGCGGTGCAACTCGAAGCGTTGCGCGATAGCGGCTATCACCGGCGTCTCGATGAGACGGGACGGCGTCGATTGCACTTGCTTTTGCCGCGATTGTTGTCATTGCTTGCCGCTCAGACAAATCCCGATGTTGCGCTTGCCCGGATTTTGCGGATCTTGGAGATGATTGGCGGGCGCACCGTGTATCTCGCGCTGCTTTACGAAAACGAAATCGCCTTACGACGATTGGTTGAACTTTGCGCGCGCAGTGGTTTTCTCGCCGAACAGATCGCGTCGTTGCCGTTGTTGCTCGATGAGTTGATCGATGCGCGTCTCTTCGAGACGACGCCAACGCGCGCGGAATTTGCGGACGAATTAAGCGTACGCATGGAATCGGCGCGCTTTGACGATGAGGAGGCGCAAATCGAAGCGCTATGTCATTTTCAACGCGCGGCAATGTTTCGCATTGCAGTGGCCGATTTCAGCGGTCAGTTACCGTTGATGAAGATTTCCGATCGACTCACCGATCTCGCGGAGCTCATTGTTAACGAAGCGCTCACGATGGCGTGGACACAAATCGTGGAGCGTCACGGCGCGCCGCGATGCGGAGTGAGTTCGGCATTGTTGCGTGACGCGCAGGTAATCGTGGTCGCGTACGGAAAGTTTGGCGGTATCGAGTTGGGGTACGGTTCCGATTTGGATTTGGTGTTTCTACACGATTCCAGCGGCGAAGTGCAGATGACTAACGGACCGCAGATCGTGGAGAACTCGGTGTTCTTTGCACGCCTCGGTCAACGTCTTGTTCATTTGCTCACCACCTATACGCGAGCGGGGCGATTGTACGAAGTCGATATTCGCCTACGGCCGAGCGGCAAAGGGGGACTGCTGGTGCAAACACTAAATGCCTTCGAGAAGTATCAGCGTAACGAGGCGTGGACCTGGGAGCATCAAGCGCTGCTGCGCGCGCGAGCGGTCGCGGGCGATAAAGAATTGAGCGCGGCTTTCGAACGCGTAAGGCTCGACTTGTTACGTCACGCCATTCGTCGCGATAAGTTGCGCGATGAGGTGCGCCACATGCGCGAACGAATGCGCAAGGAATTGTCGAAGGCGAAACGAGGACAATTCGATTTGAAACAAGATGCGGGCGGTATCGCCGACCTCGAATTCCTCACGCAGTACTGGATACTAAAGTGGTGCGATCGGTATCCGCCGATAGCCACGTTTTCCGACAACATTCGTCAGTTGGAAAGTTTGGCGTCGGGAAATTTAGTTTCACAGAAGACAGTGGACTTCCTCACCGCAACCTACCGCAAGTATCGTCACCGCATGCATCATTTGTCGCTCGACGGCGGTGACGATGTGATTTCCGATACGGAGTTCGTCGATGAGCGACAAAGGCTCATCGAATTGTGGAATGCGGAAATGCGTGAAGGGCGCGAGAGCATGAGAGCATGAGGGCGTGAGGGCGTGAGGTTGACATCGCGGGCAAAAATTCGCTCATGCTTACTCCCGATCTCCCGATCTCCCGATCTCCCGATCTCCCGATCGAACTACTTCAACCAACTATTGATCTCAGCTACATCTTGTTCCGATAGCGTGCCGGCAGCTTGCTTTAATTGCACAACGCTTTGGATGTAGTCGTACTTGCTCTTCAAGTACTGCGTTTGTGTGCTGTACAGATTTTGTCGCGATAGCAACACATCCACGGTTGTGCGTGTTCCCACTTCATATCCCGCTTCCGTGGCTTGCAACGCAGTCTGGCTCGATTCGAAAGCTTGCTTCAATGCTTGGACGCGCGCGATGTTGCTAGCGACGCCGAGATAGTTGTCGCGAGCTCCACGTTCGGTTTCCCGCGACACACGCTCAACTCGTTCACGGGCCGCGCGATAGGTATATACGGCTTGTCGTACGCGCGATTGCACGGCGCCACCGGAGAATATCGGGACGCTTAGTTGCAAAGACACACTCGTCGTTGTGGTATCCGAAGATGATGGAAAATTTTTTCCGGGGGCTGAAGAAGCCGTACTGTCGCCATCGCTGGTCCCTTTGGTGCGCGACCCAACTAAATCAAGCGATGGCAGATGGCCGGCACGCGCCGCGGAAACGCTTTCACTCGCGATGTCCGCATTGAGTCGTGCAGCTATCAAAGCCAAATTCTGATCCATCGCGGTCGCTACCCAACGCTCTTCTGCTGCAGGTTCGGGCGACTTCAACGGCATGTCATCGCCAGGAGCGCTGAGGTTCCCCATGGGTTCGCCGGTGATTTCGCGCAGCAATTCTTCATTGGTAGATACCGCTCGTTTTGCGCTGATAACATCCGCAGTCGCACGATCGCGCGCCGCACGCGCGTCTTGCACATCGGTAATCGCGACCAATCCCACTTCAAAGCGCTTATCGATTTGTTCCAGTTGTCGACCGTAAGCTTCCGCTGCGGCCGTGGTGGCGTCGAGCGTATCTTTTGCCGCCAGCACATTGAAATAACTCTGCGTCACGCGCGCGATTAAATCCTGTTTGGCGGCCAGATATGTCGCTTCTGCTTGAGCGACTTGCGAATTGGCGCGTCGCAAGTTGGCCCATTGATCCCAATGAAACACCGACTGCTGCAATTGCACGCCCCATTGACGACTGGTTGTGGAAGAATCTGAGCGGCCGCTGCCTGGAATCGGGGTGGTGCCAATCAAACGAATACCTGAGAAGTCGGTACCGGCATCGGTTTTACCCAGAGAAGCCGAGCCAGCGATGGTCGGAAGTAGAGCCGCCAGCGATTGCGGTTTACCTTCACGAGCTGCCAATCGCGTTTGGTCCGCTTCGCGCAGCAATGGATCGCTTTGCTGCGCGCGGTGATACACATCGAGCAAGTTAGCGCCGTAGGTTGGCGCGGTGGCCGCTGCGGCGAGGATGCAAGTGAGGGCCAGTTTCAAACGATTATTCATTTTTGGGTCCTTAGCGCCGGTAGTCGGCAACATCAATTCATCAACATCAATAAGTCGGAATGCTCGGATCAATGTCTTTCGACCACGCAAGAATTCCGCCGCTCAAATTACTGGCGCGAAAACCTTTAGGTTCGAGGAATTTCGCGATATCCAAGCTTCTGCGGCCCGATCGGCACAGCACTACGATCTCGGTATCGCGATTAAGTTCGGCTAAACGATTCGGCACGTCATTCATGGGAATATGCACGATCCCCGGAACGCTCGCCACTTTCAATTCCCACTCTTCACGGACATCGAGCAA
Organism: Pseudomonadota bacterium; assembly: GCA_043746555.1. GTDB lineage: Bacteria > Pseudomonadota > Gammaproteobacteria > Steroidobacterales > Steroidobacteraceae > CAZQYC01. The sequence goes on from JAYTQU010000386.1 coordinate 5,655, forward strand.
AGTTAACTTTTCCCCACGGTCGCGGCGCGCAATAAACTCCGCGGGCGAAACTTCAGGAATGATCGCGCTGCTCATGATATTGACAATAGACGCTGAAATTTTCGGAAAGGTTGCACTTAAAAGACAAAAGTCGAGGGGCGTACGGCGTTGACCAAAGGCTCAAGCACGGTCTCGAATAGTTCCTCGCGGTGCCAGTGGCTTTGGGTAGTACGCGTGATTTTAACGGCTTCCATCGTGGGCGTGGCGCCGACGACCAAAAACAGTCGGCCACCGACTTTGAGCGCGCGCGCAAAGCGTTGTTCCAACGCTTCGTTGCCCGGCGGAATCGCGGCCGTAACGGCAATGGCGTCGTATCGATCTTCGTCGGCGAGCAATGTGGCGTCGGCCAGTTCGACTACCACGTTGTTGACGGCTGCGGCATGGACGTTGGCCTTGGCGAGTTCAACTAAATCGGAAAACAGTTCCACGCTGCGAATGTTGGCACCCAGCTTGCCCATGCAGGCCGCCAGGAATCCGCTGCCCGCGCCCACGTCCAGAACCTGATCCGATGGCTGAATCGCCAACGCTTGCAGAATTTTGCCGTCCATTTTGGGTTGCAACATGCACTGGCCGTGGCCAAGTGGGATTTGCGCGTCGGCAAACGCCACATGACGATACGCCTCGGGAACAAAGCGTTCGCGTTTCACGGCTTGCAATGCATCCAACACTCGGCTGTCGAGCACCTCCCACGTGCGCAATTGTTGCGCGATCATCTGATGACGAGCCGCTTCCGTAGCGGCCGATGCGAGGTACTGCTGTTGGTTCATAGCGAGAGGCGGCGAATTGGGCATGAGCGGGATATAAAAGCGTACGAAGTTTGCGTGCGCGAAACAAGCGGCGATTGTACCTGGTCCGCGAGCTCGCTTATGCCGCCATCTCAGACACCAATTTGCCTAACTTTTGAATCGCGCGTTCGACGGTGGTGGTCCAGGGAAGCCCGCAGTTCAAGCGGATGCAATTTTTAAAGTCGGCCTTGGCGGAGAACACCATGCCCGGCAGAATGCCGATTCGACTGGCAAGAGCGCTGCGAAAAAGTTCGGTACCGTCAACCTTCGATGGCAGCTCCACCCATAGCACGATGCCGCCGGCGGGACGCGCGACCTTGGTGCCGGGCGGAAAATGTTGGGCGATGCTGGCAGTGAGGTTTTGAACGTTATCGGACAGCAGTCGCCGAATGCGCCGCAGATAGCGCTCGTAACCGCCGCTTGCGTAGTAGCGCGCCAGCACCAACTGTTGCAGCGTGGGACATGCCACCGAGCTGAAAAATTTTGCGCGCGTGATGTCGGCATGAAATTGCGAGCTCACCGCCCATCCTAATCGATATCCCAATGCAATGGTCTTCGATACCGAGCCGCACGAAATTACCAGTCCCGACTCGTCGTACGCTCGCAGCGATAACGGGCGCTCACCGTTGTAGTTGAGATCGCCGTAGATATCGTCTTCAACAATCGGTACGTTAGTGCTGGTAAGCAATTCGACCAATTCGCGTTTGGCGTCGTTCGAAGTCAGGCTTCCCGCGGGATTATTAAAGTTGGGCATCAGAACGGCCGCCGCGAGTTTATTCGCACGCACCGCGCGACGGACCGCTTCAACGTCAATGCCGCTGCCCACGCCTTGTCCGGGATGATTCGGCACTTCTACGACTTTCAAGCGCAGATGTTCGACCGCTTGCAAAATACCGAAGTAGGTCGGCGATTCCACCAGCACGGTGTCGCCGGGTTCGCAGAGCACACCGAGTGTGAGCGTGATGGCGTCCATCGTGCCGGCCGTGATGACGACTTCATCGGGACTCGTTGCAGAGCCGAGCAGCGACATGCGCTTGGCGATTTCGCGACGCAATTCTTCATAACCCGGGGGAGCGATGATTTCGCCCGCATTCCATGGGCGCTCGCGCAGAATTTCGCGCGCAATGTTGTTGAGTCGTGTGGTGGGATAAAGCGCCGGCGATGCGAACGCACCACCCAACATCACCACATCGGTTCGCAATAAAGTTTCGCGACACGCATCCAGTACTTCGGTAGCAACGGAGCGCGGCTTGACGGCACGAATCGCGCGTGCCTTGGGTTGCGGAATGTGTTCGGTATTTCGTGCTCGTACAAAAAATCCCGATTGCGGTCGCGACGCAATAAGACCGGCGTTCTCCAATTGCCAATACGCTTGCACAACGGTCGCGACGCTCACACCCGCAGTACGGCTCATCGAGCGTACCGATGGAATACGATCGTTAATGCGCAACGTGCCGGAGGATATTTGCGTTGCGACGAGGTGCGCCACCTTTTCATAGAGCAAGGATTCGGTAGCGATTGTATTCGACTGTGCTGACATAAAAGCGATTCCGACGATGCGATAAACTGTACTGGCGAAGGTATAGTGTATCTGAATCTGTACTGCTTACCAGTGGATCGGCATAGTGTTCAACATGCAAACACCAACCGCTGCGGGGTCGCTCACGAAAGTCTTGCTGGCGTTTGCCGGTATCTATGTCATTTGGGGCACGACATATCTCGCCATTGCATTGTCGATCCGAACATTGCCGCCCTTCACGAGCGGTGGATTGCGTTTTCTAACGGCCGCTGCGTTGATGTTCGCTTGGTTGCGTTGGCGCGAACGGCGACCCTTCGCCGGCATCGATCTCAAACGCGCGGCGCTGTGCGGCATGTTGCTGACGGGATTCGGTAACGGATTGGTCGTGTGGGCGCAGCAAGGCGTGCCTTCGGGTATTGCGGCGTTATTGGTTGCGGCGATCCCGATTTTTATTATTGCCGTCGAATATTTTTTCTTTGCCGGTCGCTTGCCGCAACCGCGCGCCGTGCTCGGCATGTTCATCGCGGTCGTGGGTGTGGTCGTCATCGTCACTCAAACGGGCAGTCTTTCGGCGCGCAATCTTACTGGCGCGGCTAAGCCTATCTACATCGTCGCGATATTGCTTGCAGTGTTGTCGTGGAGCTTCGGCACGTTGTTGCAACGGCAAGCAGGAATAAAACCGGATCGCATCATTGCGTTTACCTGCGCGCAAATTTTCTTCGGTGCGTTATTACAATTGACACTGGCGACGCTCAACGGCGAGTGGCGTGTATTGGATTTAGGGCACGTATCGATGACGTCGATTGCCGCGGTGGCGTATTTGATCGTGTTCGGCAGCGTGATCGCCTTATCGTGCTATTCGTGGTTGCTCACGCGAGTTGCGCCGCAGAAAGTCGCAACGTACGCGCTGGTCAATCCCGTTGTTGCATTGGCATTGGGTGCGATCGTGCTGGGAGAAAAAATATCAGTATCTTCGTTGTTCGCAGCAATGGGCGTGCTGTTAGGAATCGGTTTGGTGCTCTTTCCCGGCTGGCGTCGGCGATCGCTCAATGCTGCGTCGGCGAACGAAGCGGCATAAAATAAGGTGTTAAAGGTAGTGCAATCGTGAGCACATCAATCGTTACATTTCACCCGCAGTATGGTGAAGCGTTTGCACGACTCAACTACGAGTGGATCGAAAAGCTATTTGCCGTTGAACCGCCCGACCGGCGCATCCTCGACAATCCCGAAGTAGAAATTATCGGGCCGGGCGGCGAAGTGTTTTATGCGATGGATGTAGATCAAGTTGTCGGAACGGTCGCCCTTAAGGTCGAAGATGCAACGACCTTTGAGCTCACGAAAATGGCCGTCGACGTGTCGCAGCGAGGGAAAGGAATCGGTAATTTGTTGTTGAATGCGGCAATCGCGCACGCTCGCGCAAAAGGCGCAGAGCGAATTGTGTTGTCGTCGCATACTTCGCTTGTCCCCGCGATTGCAATGTATCGCGATGCGGGATTTGTCGAGCGCGATAAAAATTGCGCGGCATCGTGCTATTCGCGCTGCAATATATTTCTGGAGAAGCGGCTCTAGATCGATTCGGATCGCCGCGCCCCGCATGAGCCGCGCACCACGACTTCCGCCGCAACGGTCTCTGTAACGGGTAAGAGTGCTTCGGGTTTGTCGATTCCCGCTGCGAGTCTATCGAGCGCACGCGCGCCAAGATCTGCAATCTTTACGCAAACAGTCGTCAGCGCCGGTCGCACAAAACGCGCGGTCGGAATGTCATCAAACCCAACGACCGCGATGTCATTGGGAATTTGCAGAC
>JAYTQU010000387.1:0-14518 GCA_043746555.1 Pseudomonadota bacterium
GAACACAACCAATGCCGCCTCTTGCACCGCATCCGGCGGATGGAGCGGCGCGCAAGCAACAACAGGATCGTTTACCGTTGGCCCATTGAGTACGACACAGATTTACACGCTCGGTTGCACGAGTGCGGATAGTTTCATGACTAGCACGTCGACGACGGTGACCGTGGGGGGCGTTGCGCCCGTACCGAGTGTCAGTTTGACTGCATCGCCTACCACGCAAACCGCGGGAAGCACGATTGGGCTTACATGGACTTCGACCGATGCAACGAGCTGCTCAGCGTCAGGCGGTTGGTCCGGAACGCAAGCGGTCAATGGCACGATGAATATCGTGGCGGCAGTGGGACAAGGATCGTTCAGCCTTGGTTGCAGCGGAACTGGCGGCTCCGCGAGCAGCACAGCCACGGTTTCAATTAGCGCGGCACCAGTTGCGCCGACATTAACGTTTACATCGACGCCCACATCGCTCACGGTGCCGGGCAATATCACATTGACTTGGAGCGCTGCGAATGCGACTGCTTGTACCGCGACGGGAGCGTGGTCCGGCTCGAAGGCCGTCTCCGGCAATCAAACGCTTGGCCCACTCACCTCGACACAGTCGTACACGCTTGCATGCACTGGCAGTGGCGGCGTGATCAGTAATACCGTGGATGTGAATTTCACCAGTCTCGCCGGCGCACCCGCAGCAAGCGCCACCAGTTCGAGTGGCGGCGCGTTGTCGTGGCTGTTTGCGACGGTGTTGTTCATGTTCGCAGGATTGCGCCTGCGAGCCTCGCGATGCTAGCTATCGATGGTCGACGCGAAGCGTCGCGAGTTCGCAGCGCATTCGTTGTGTCTATTGCGACGCTTGGTTTGATGTCGTGCTCGGGCGGTGGCGAAAGCTTCGCAGCTGCGCCGGGAACGCCGGCACCGACTCCTGTTCCAACGCCAACACCAGCGCCGGTACCGACCGTCACGATTTCCGCATTGCCGACGTCGATTGTCTCAGGAAGTACAGCGCAGCTTAACTGGTCGAGCACCGACGCGACCGGTTGTACTGCATCGGCAGGCTGGACCGGCGCTAAATCCGCGAGCGGGACGATGATGGTCGGTCCACTCACTAGTACCACGAATTTCGTTCTTGACTGCTCCGGCGCGGGCGGATCGAAGCAAGCATCTGCCTCGGTCGTCGTCACGCCCGCGAGTAGCGGCGCGATGTTATCGGGAGCAGTCGATAGTAGCTTCATCAAAGTCAGTGCAACGCCGCGCATTTATGTTTACGCAGGAAATGTCACACCGCGCGACTATCGCGGCGACAGTTCGGATCCGATCGCTTCAATCCCTGTGCTGCAACAGGACAATGCATGCGGCTTTCAGTATGCGTTGACGACGCTTCCCGCAGGTACCTATACGGTGGCCCTCGTGCCGCATGCGGAACTTGATCGATCTAATCAGGCCGACACACTCGAGTTTGACGGCGTCGCGACGCTGACAGTCGCAGCGACGGGTGCCATACAAAATTTTTCGCCGACTAGCGTGTTGCGAGTCGGTCCCACCCGGTCTTATAAAACCGTTGCTGCAGCGGCCGCGGCGGCGTCGGACGGTTCAGTGATTGAAGTCGACGCTGGCGAGTACGACGATGACATCATCGTATGGAGAACCAACAATGTGGTAGTGCGAGGCGAAGGCGGTCGCGCCCATATTGTTGGTACGCATCGCATTGACTTCGTGTCCGGCGACGATTTGCACAACGGCATGGGATTGTGGGTCGTGCGTGGCAGCGGCATACGTATCGAGAACATTGAATTCTCCGGCGCGCAAGTAACCGATCTCAACGGAGCGGGCATTCGCAACCAAGGTCGCGACCTAACAATCTGCAACGGCTACTTTCACGACAATGAGAATGGATTTTTGGGCGGGGCATACGGGACGTTGACGGTCGAATACAGTATCTTTGCTTACAACGGAGCAGGTGACATCGGTCATACGCATAACATTTATGTGGACGACGGCCACTCCGCGGGAGATCGCTTGATCTTCCGCTACAACTATTCGCATCACGCACACATCGGGCACCAGTTGAAAACTCGGGCGGGCGAAAATTATGTGCTCTACAACCGTTTGATGGATGAAGCCGACGGCGACTCGAGTTACGCCATCGATGTCCCGAACGGTGGGTTGACATACGTCATCGGCAACGTTATTCAACAGGGTCCAAACACCGATAACTCCACCATTATTTCCTACGGCGCTGAAGGACTTGCGTCCGGAGAAACGCACGAGTTCTACGTCGGTAACAACACGATCGTCAACGATCGCGGGTCTGGTACATTCTTCGATACAGCGAGCGGGACGTCGGTGTTTCGTGCGATCAACAATCTAACTGTCGGCAGCGGTACGCTTTATTCCGGTAAACAACCTGCCGCGAGTGGTGCATTAAGTTTGCCGGCAAGCGCATTGCGCGACGCTGCTGCGTTCGACTATCGATTGAAAGCGGGGGTGGCCGCAATTGACGCCGGCGTAGCGCCGGGATCGACTGCCAAATTCGACTTGACTCCGCTGTATCAGTATATGCATCCCGCACAGCGCCAGGTACGTCCCACATCCGGTCAGATTGATGTCGGCGCGTACGAATACGCACCCTAACGTTCTGGCGACGATCAGCGATTCGCGCTGAGTTTCTACCCAAAACGAATCATGGAACGTCGGCTAACCGCGAAAAGTTTTGAGTGATTCTACATGCCGGCGCGTCGGCGCAGCGCGGCAACGCAGCGATCGGCCGAATGACCGTCCCATCGGTCGGGGCGACGGCCTTTCGGCCAACGATTCGCCACTACATCGCGTATTGCAGCTTCCAAAGCGTCCGATTTCACAAGTCGATTCGAGCCGCTGGTCACGGTGATGGGCCGCTCGGTATTTTCGCGCAGTGTGAGGCAAGGAATGCCTAAGTAAGTGGTTTCTTCCTGCACGCCGCCGGAATCGGTGATCGCCGCTTTGCAATGACTTACTAGATTCATGAATTGAATGTAGCCGAGCGGTTCGGTCAAATGCATATTCGAATTGGCGACCAATGCGGCGTGCAGGCCGAACTCTTCCAATCTTTTTTTGGTGCGAGGGTGAATCGCGAACACCAACGGCATTTGTTTCGCGGCCGCGAGGAGTTGATTCGTCAGCAGCGACAGCGTGGTTCGACTATCGACGTTGGATGGACGATGCAACGTGACGACGCCGTATTCGCCTGCCGGTAAGTTCATGCGCGTGCGCGTGTCGTCGGATTCGATGCGCTCACGCAGCATTTCGTATGAGTCGATCATGATGTTGCCGACGCGATCGATCTTGTCGGCGCTCACGCCTTCGCGTTTGAGGTTTTCATCGGCATCGGGTGAGGGCGTCCAAAGGACATCCGAAATCGCATCCGTTACGAGCCGATTGATTTCCTCCGGCATGCGGCGATCGCCGCTGCGCAATCCCGCTTCAAGGTGAATCACCGGAATCCATGACTTTGCCCCGACCATCGCACACGCGGCCGTGGAATTGACATCGCCCACCACGACGATCCAATCCGGCTGGTCTTGTTGGCAGACTTTTTCGTAAGCGATCATTACGCCGCCGGTTTGCGCTGCGTGCGAGCCGCTACCGACTTCCAAATGAAATGCAGGTTCGGGCATCGCGAGATCGCGAAAGAACGCATCCGACATATTGGCGTCGTAGTGCTGGCCGGTGTGCACGATCTGCGGCCGACACCACGATTCGCGACTGAGCGCGTGATAGAGCGGCGCGATCTTCATGAAATTCGGACGCGCCGCGGCAATGAGGTGAATATTCTGGGTCATGTGAAATCGACGCCGAAGTGTGGTCTCGGAATTCTAACGTTCGCGAGGCGATTTAACGAGTTCGTCGAGCAAATCGGCCAGTGCGCCGGTTAGATTGCGGCGCGAAAATTGCGCTACTCGATCTTGCGCGGGAATCGGCGCATCGCGTGCGCGCACATTGTCCAAGAAAATCGGTAAAGCACGTTTGATCGAATCCTTGTCGTGCAGATTCGCGATTTGATTCGAGCCCAGCGAACTCATGAGTCGCGCGGTTTCGCCGGCGGCGTCGGTCAATCCCAGTATCGGCTTTTGCGCGTACAAGTATTCGTATAGCTTCGCTGGAATTTGATCGTTGCAGTTACCGGCTTGGAAAAGTAGCAAGGCATCGACGCTTTGCATTTCCGCCAGCGCTTCGCGATAGGGAATCGGCGGCAGAAAATGTACTAGGTCGCGCAATTTAAGCGAATGAAGTTGCGATTCGTAAGTCGATTCGTGTCCGGCAGCGCGGAAATTAAATTGCACAGTCTGCGGCGAGAGCACGTTCGCGTCGCGCAGTTCGGCGACGGCTTGGAAAAATGCCGTGGGGTCGCGTTCGATAGGATAAAGAAGACCGCTGTGCAGTAGATTAAGCGGCAAAGCCCAGTCGCGCGCGGCGGGCGGCGAATCCGTTACTACCGGAAACATTTCGCTGTCGAAGCCGTTTGGGATGAGCGTTACATGCTCGCGGGGATAGGTCGCGAATCGGTCCTGATAAAGCTTCGCCGCACCTCGTGTCGTTACGACTACGCGCCCGGCGCGATCGAAAACGTCGTGCTCGATGAGTTCGAATGCGCGATGAATGCGCGGATCTTCCGGATAGTCGTGTTGCGCCATCGGATCGCGCATATCGGCGACCCACGGAAGGTGCGAGCGGCGCGCAAGTGTTGCGCCAATCTGATGGGCTGTGGCGATTGGGTAAGTTGACATGATCGCGTCGGGTCGCCAGTTCTTGATCAGCGCCATGCCGCGCATCACCGCCGGCCAATACCAAGTGCGCCAGCGATCCGGCGATGCAAGCCACCAAGGATATCGGCCGAATAGAGACAGGTGCCGCTTGGTATCTAGCGCCCATGCGCGTACGACTTGCACATGTGGAGGAATTTGCGCGAGGTTTTCCCATCGAATTTCGGGATAAGCGAGCGCTGCTACCGTCAGCACCGTCACGTCCCAGTTGAACTCACGCAGGTACTTCGCGAACGATAATGTGCGCGTCACGCCAGTGCTGCCCTGCACGGGTGGAAAGTGATAGGCAACGATCAATAAACGCTTGTTATTCGACATCGAGACGCGTGAATCTGGCCGGAATAAAGGCCGCGGACGAAAATTGGGATCGCGATCACCGCTGCTGAAGCGCCCGTCAGCGCGCGCACTATACGACAAAACTTGCCGCCATGCGTGCGCCACCGCACGGGTCGCGGTATCGATCTTGCTTCGACTTGCTCACGATAAAACCGATTCCTTGGCTATCGAGCGCGTTGAATTGCTAAAATTCGCGGCCTTGCATCGACACAGGTTGTGCTCAGGTCGTTCGCGACGAGTACCGCCCAATCGAATGCGATCTAGCTGGAGAGAAAACGAAATGAATGTTGAGGATGAAGTGCGGGCCGTGCTTGGTAACGTGCTCCAGCTTGGACCGCGCGCGGCCAGTCTGGGGCGCGACAGTCGTTTGCTGGGGTCGCTGCCTGAGCTTGATTCGATGGCGGTCGTCTCGGTCGTGACGGCCTTGGAAGATCGTTTCGGCGTCACTTTCGACGACGACGAAATTTCCGCCGATACATTCAGTACGCTCGGTAGCTTGATCGAATTGATCGAGACAAAGAATTGACGTCGATGGTCGACTCGCACCTGCGGGCGGAAGGGCGGCCGCATTGGCAACTAGAGCCGATGTTTTTGGCTGGGTCAGCCGGTTTGCTGCATGCGACGCTATTCGCGGCGGCACAACCTTCGCCGGCTACAATTTTGCCGGATGCAATTTTGATCGCGCCGCCCTTCGCCGAAGAGATGAATAAATGCCGACCGATGCTCGGCGCATTAGCAAAGGAAATGGCGGGCAATGGCCAAGATGTCTTGCTTGTTGACTTGTTCGGTACCGGCGATAGCGGTGGAGATTTTTCCGACGCGACTTGGGAGCAATGGGGCGATGATCTTGCTACCGCTTGGCGCTGGCTAGTCGCGCGCGGCGCGCAACGAATCCACGTTGTGGCTGTTCGAAGCGGCGCGCTCTTGATAGCACCTCTGGTTCGCAGGTTCGACGTATCGCAGTCGACCTTGGTGCTGTGGCAGCCCGTGCTTCGCGGCGCTGACTACTGGCGGCAATTTTTACGATTGCGAATCGCAGCCGATGCGTTGCGCGATACGCGCGATGCGATCTCACCGCAAGCGCAACTGGATCGCGACAACGTCATCGAAATCGCGGGCTACACGATTAGCGCAAAACTGGCGAGCGCAATGAGCGCGAGTGCGCTGGAGGCGAACGATATTGGGCGCTTCGCCGATGTGCTGTGGGCGGAGGTGTCGTTGTCCGATCCACCGACATTGGCGCCTCTCGCACAACGAGCGTTGACGCAGTGGCGCGAACAGGGCGTTCGAGTCGATAGCATCGCCGTCTCGGGCGAGGCATTTTGGACCACGCCGGAAATTGGCCGTGCGCCCGAATTGATTGCGGTCACTCGTAAGCGCTTGAGCACGCGGCAGAGTACGATTTCGTGAACTCACCGTCGTACACCGAAACCACATTCGCTTTCGATTGCGAAGGCGAGTCGCTCGCGGCGGTGCTGCATTTGCCTATCGTGCCGCGCGACGTCGGCGTCGTGATTGTTGTCGGCGGCCCGCAATATCGAGTCGGAAGTCATCGGCAATTTCTATTGTTGGCGCGCGCGTTGGCCGCGCACGACTATGCCGTGTTGCGGTTCGACTATCGCGGATTGGGCGATAGCGGCGGCGAGCTTCGCGGATTTGAATTCGCGAATGAAGACATTGGTGCCGCGCTCGATGAAATGCAGCGCCGCGTCCCCGTCATTCGTCGATTTGTGTTGTGGGGTCTGTGCGATGCGGCAACGGCCGCGAGTTTCTATGCGCCGCGCGATTCACGAGTTGCGGGACTGGTTCTCCTCAATCCGTGGATCAGGAGCGAGGCGACGCTGGCACGATCGCTGCTGTTTCACTACTACCGCGACCGATTGCTCGACGTCAACGCGTGGCGCAAGCTGCTCGCAAATCCTACCGCCATAAAAAAAGCACTATCGAGCCTCAAACGCATTGTCGGTACTGCGTTCGGCAAAGACGTAGCAGACCAGTCCATGCAACCGGAAGTAACCGTTGTCACGACCGATGCTGGGAAAAAAGGCCCGTTGTTGCCGCGCTTCACCGCCGCGTTAACGGCGCACGCTAAACCGATACTGTTGATCTTGAGCGGCGCCGACATCACGGCAAATGAATTTGTCGAAGGGATGCGAGCCACGCGACGATTGCATCGACGCTTGCAGGCAAAAAATGTTACGCAGCGCAATTTGGCGACGGCGGATCACACGTTTTCACGAGCACAGTGGCGAGACCACGTGGCGGATTGGACGCGCGAATGGCTGGATCGGGAGTTCTCGAAAAGCCGGTAATTTTGCGCAAAGCGCCGTGCGGTTTTGACGACAGTCGAACTTGCATTGATATGCGTCTTCGCTATTCACGTGAGCTTGTCGCAGCCCAAGCGATCGAGTGGCTTGCTTCGGAATCGCTTGAGTTGTCGGCGTTTCTGCGGATTTTTAGCGCCCACCACATATGACTTAATACGGTTTCACTGTGCGCTGTGTCACAGGACATCGATAGTCGGTCGTAGATTTTGTCTTAACACCTTTACAGAAGCGGTCGACTTGAGCGAGATTAACTTCCGAACTATGGGTCTCTTTGAAACAACCTATTTATCGTAACTGCAAAAGGCAAACTTGGCGAAAGCCGAGGACGCAAAGTCACCGGTCTAAGGGAGCAATCCTAGGACGGCGGGGCCGCCAGTGTATTTTCGGCATGCGCGCTCGCGCTCAGCCGACAATCTCATGCGCTCCGTAAGCGGTGTCGATTCGCGAACTATGGACGATCGCACATTCGACGCGTATCCCGCGCTGATGCGATGAGGATTTTAAAATGATAAAGCGTATTCTTCGGGTGATTTTTCTCGCCGCCGCGATTGCGGCGTGCGTTGCGCCCGCCATTGCCGCCGACCTCGCGACCATTGCGGTGGTCAGCGAATCTTCCAGCGCGCAAAGCAACGTGCCGGTGACATTCGGTCAGGTGTTCAAGCAGGGCGACGTGCCATCGGGAAGTACGGTCACGGCCAAACTCACTGGCGGTGCGAGTGTTCCCATTCAAGTGGATGCGAAAGCCACGAACACCGACGGTTCGCTGCGTCATGCGGTGATTACGCTGAAGGTCCCCTCGCTAGCGGCCAATGCAACGAGCTCAATCATTTTGAGCAGTGCGTCGTCGGCGGCAAGCGGCGGCAGCAATGTCACGCTAACGCAGTTGCTGGCGACGACGTTCGACGCCGTGATATCGCTGAACGTCGGCGGCACAACTTATTCGGCCAGCGCAAGAAGTTTATTGTCGGCGGGTACGCCGCAAAGTTGGCTCACCGGGCCATTAGTGTCGGAGTGGATAGTCGGCGCGCCAGTGAAAACTTCCGGCGGTTCGGCGCATCCGCATCTCGCGGCTTATTTTCATGTGCGCGCTTATAGTGACGGCTCGGGTGGCGTGGGTAACGTGCGAGTCGATTGCGTTGTCGAAAACGGTTGGACACTCGTTACTGGGCCCAGTAGTTTTGACTACACGCCAAACATTACTGTCGGCGGAACATCTGTTTACTCCAGCAGCAGCATTACGCACTTCGATCACACTCGCTGGCACAAGCAATTTTGGTGGTCGGCCACTACGGCGCCGAAGGCGTATGTAAAAGGCGATATGGCATATCTACGCGCGACCAAAGCGGTGCCGAATATCGGCGTAACCACTGTCGACAATACTTATCTGAATAGTCTCGCCCAATCCGCAACACCGATGAGCCACGGTGATATTACGCAAAACATGCCGGACACCGGGGCACACAGTGACATTGGACCGTTGCCGCGATTCGACGCGGTATATATCGCCAGCGGCGCCGACATTCGAGCGTTGCGCAACGCATTAGCCAATCACGATTCGGCGGGCAGCTATTCGATTCACTATCGAGACGAAGCGACCGGTCGTCCCGTGTCGATCGCCGACCATCCAACCGTGTCACTGGAGGATACGGGTACGCTACCGGCAACTTCCGGCACCACCAACAGCAACGTTGCCGATCGTGCTCATGAACCTTCGCTCGGATTTTTGGCCTACGCCGTCACCGGCGACTACTACTACATGGAGGAGATGCAGTTTTGGACGAGTTGGAATCAACTTTCCATGACCGCGGGTTATCGAATGAATGCACAAGGCATCGTTTATCCGCACAATCAGAATCGCGCGCAAGCGTGGGTGATGCGCAACCTTGGACAAGCAGCGTATTTGACGCCGGACTCGCATCCCTACAAGGCACAGTTGGTGGCGAGCATCGCGAATAACACGGCGGTATACGATGCGGCGTACACGAACAACACCAGTGCCAACAGTTTGGGCGTGGTGGCGTCGTACGACGGTTACGCGCTGTTCGCGCCGTGGATGGACGATTTTATTACCTGGACCATGGCGTACTTGGTCGATTTGGGTTTCAACTCCGCGATTCCGTTTCGCGATTGGAAGTTCAAGTTTCCGGTGAATCGCGCCGGCACGAGCAACTATTGTTTTAGAAATGCAGGTGCATATCACTTACTCACCGGGACGAGCGATACGGTGTGGTATACCGATTTCAAAACGTTTTACGATGCAAACGTCGCGGCCGGGAACATCACCGCCGTCACCAGTTGCAATTCGGGCGATGCAGTTGTTGACGGCTATCCCGCTTCAGGCGACGGCTACGTTGCAAACTTTACGCCGGCGCTGGCTGCGGCGGTGGAGGCGGGTTACCCAGGCGCATCCGCTGCGTGGGCGCGCATGAAGGCGTCGAGCGCGCAACCGGATTTCAGTAACTACGCGGTGTGGAATGTCGTGCCGCGTGTCGATCCCGGTAGCACTTCACCTTCGGTGAGTCTTTCCGCAAGCCCGACGTCGGTCTCATCGGGAGGAAGCTCGACCCTAACTTGGACGAGCACCAACTCAACAAGCTGTACTGCGAGCGGCGGTTGGACCGGATCGCAGACCGTCGGATCGGGATCGCAAGTGATGACTAATATCACGTCCGCTACGACGTACACGCTGACCTGTTCCGGTAGTGGCGGACCCGATGCCAGTTCGTCGGCGCAAGTGACAATTACTAGCGCGTCGCCGATGCCGACAGCGAGTCTCACGACAAGCGCTGCATCGGTGGCGAGTGGCGGCGGTGTCACGTTAACGTGGACGAGTACCAACGCGAGCGCTTGCGCGGCAAGTGGCGCGTGGACCGGAACGAAGGCGAGCTCGGGAACCGAAGCGGTATCCAATCTCATGCAGAACAGCACATTCTCGCTAACTTGCAGCGGTGCCGGCGGCACATCGTCGAGTCAAAGTACGACAGTTACTGTGACCAGCAGCGCAAGCGGCGGCGGCGGAACGCCCGCTCCAACGCCCGAATCTAAATCCGGCGGCGGCTCGCTGGGATTCGCGTGGTTGCTGGTGCTTGGCTTGCTCTACGGTGCGCGCTTACGTGTTTCGAGCCGTCGTAGCGCTATTTCTTGGCAATCCGCTTAAAGGCAGCCAGACAAGCGCGTCGCGCTAATCGCGAGGCGCCGACAAACGATGCTAGGTTGTATGCGCTCAGGCGATTGAACTGACGCACCGAGTTCATCCATTCGCGTTTGTACGGTTCGCTGCCGATGCCGTAGTCGATTTCTTTGACGCGATCCACATCGAGTGCATGACGAAAAAGTTCGCGCGACAGTACCGACCCGACGGACAGTTCCGCGAATTGCTCCGCGTAAGCTAACTTGTAGATCAGCGCGCGAGCGTTGCTTACGATCCAAAATTGCGCCGCAGCCGCTTGTCCGTCGAGATAGGCGACTCCCATGCGCAGCGTTCCCAAGTCGGCGCACATTCTTGCAAAGGTGGGAATGAAGTCCGGGAACGGTTCCGGATTCTTCCAACTGCTATTGTAGATCGCGTTGTACTCGGCGACGGCTTTTGTCAGCTCTTCGTCGTTGCGCGTGTAGATTTTGATTTCGAGCGCGTGCGACTTTTTGATTTTCTTCTCTTTGCGCGTGATGGTATTGCGCAACTGCGACGATCGCTGCGCAAAATAAGCATCGAAATCCAAACCATCGCAAGTGAGATACCAATTCTCGTACTGTCGCGATGCGATAGAAATGAATCCATGGCGACGCAGTGCGCTCCGTAAAAACTGCGAGTCAGATCGATCGGAGCGAAGATATTCAAATTCCAGTTGCGACCAACGCGGTCGCTCGCCGGCGATAGCATCGACCGTCGCGTTGATGAACTCCGCCAAACTCCGATCCGACACAGCCATTTCAGAAAACAATCCGGAAAGCAAAGTAGGGCGGTAGTCTTGCGAATAGTAGTTGGTCAAACTGCGTAGCACTTTGGTTTCGCGGTCGATACCGCACGCAAGTAAGCCGCGCGGCGAATCGTTTGCGGTGGCGGCATAGATTCGCGCCGACATCGATTTTTCAAGCGCCGTGGTATATATGCAGCGCAACCACTCGGCGCAGAGAAATGTTTCGCCAAGTTGCGCGTACGACGCACTAGCGGCAAACGTAGCCGGTAAGTCGTCAATCGAATCGAAGGCGGAAACTTTTAACGTCATGATTGTCGGCGCGCGGTCGGTGAATGGCCGCGAGCGGCCTAAGAAAAAGTATTAGAGCAGGATTTCGCGCGGTGGCGGATGGCTTAAGAACGCGAGCGGACTCGCTGTGAAGCCATATGCGCCGCTCTGGAACACAACGACCAAATCGCCCGGCTCAGCACGCGCAAGGTCCATGCGGTCGGCAAGCAAATCGAGCGGCGTGCATAAGGGGCCGACAACCGATGCAATTTCGCGCTCGCTACCGCGCAATTTGTTGCCGATCGCAACCGGGTGATTCTTGCGAATGACTTGGCCGAAGTTGCCGGACGCCGAGAGGTGGTGATGCAGTCCGCCGTCGCTGATTAGGAAAACCTGGCCGCGCGAGATTTTGCGATCGATAATCTTGCACACATAGACGCCTGATTCACCCACTAAGTAACGACCAAGTTCGAGCACGAGTTCCGCTTGCGGAAGATGCTCGCTTACTTGTGCGACGAGCAGCTTTAGGTTAGCCGCAATCGGTTCTAGGTCAAGCACTTGCTCGCCGGGATACGAAGGGATGCCGAACCCGCCGCCGATGTTGAGCGAGCGTACCGGGTTCGGTGCGTGCTTCGCCAATTCAATCGCGAGCGCGACCGATTTGGTTTGCGCCTCGACGATCGCATCGGGGCGCAAGTTCTGCGAACCGCTGAAAATATGAAAGCCATGAAACTCGACCGACAAGTCTTTCAGCGAGCGCAGCACATCCGGCACTCTCTCCGAATCGATGCCGAAGGGTTTCGGACCGCCGCTCATTTTCATGCCGGAGCCTTTCAGTTCGAAATCCGGATTGACTCGAATCGCGACGCGCGGCTTGCGATGTGTTTGCGCGCCAATCTCCGACAGCACTTTAAGCTCTCGTTCCGATTCGATATTGATTGTGATGTCGGCAGCGGCGGCGCGATGCAGTTCACTGTCGGTCTTTCCGGGTCCGGCCATGCTAATTAGTTTTGGGTTGGCGCCCGCATCGAGCGCAACTTGCATTTCGCCGGCCGACGCTAAGTCGAGTCCATCCGTGAGTGTGAGCATGTGACGCACCACGGCGGGCATCGGATTAGCTTTAATGGCGTAGTGAAGATGCACGCCCTTGGGCAACGTGGTGCGCAGCAACTCCACTTTGCGTGTCATCACCGAACGATCATACGCATAGAAAGGCGTCATGCCGACTTGCGCCGCAATTTCCGAAAGTGATCTGCCGGCAACCACTAGCTCATCATTGCGATCCGTGAACCACGGGTGCAGCGCATGTCGATCGCCGACAAAGATACCTTTGCTGTTGGTCATGTCGCGCTCACGAATAAATCCCGCAACTCGCTCGCCAATTTCGGACGATCGTACTTGCCGTTTGGATTGCGCGGCAGAGCATCACGCCACTCAATGCGCGCGGGCACCATGAACGCAGGCAATTGTTTTTTGCATTCGACGAGTAGGGCGTCCGTGTCTTGTTCGCGATTCGGCGCCGCGGTGGCAACCACCACGATGGCGTGCCCCAATACTGGATGTGCAACGCCAACCGCGGCAGCATCGGCGACGAAGCCCGTGGCGAAAATCACTTCTTCGATTTCACTTGGACTCACGCGATAGCCGGAGGTCTTGATCATTTCATCGCGACGACCGATGAAATAGAGAAATCCGTCTTCGTCCATTCGCACAGTATCGCCCGACCACACGGCCATTTCGGTGAGTACCAGTCCGGAGTTTTGATTGGGTACGGGCTTGTAGCGCTCCGCCGTTTTCACGGGATCGTTCCAATAGCCGAGCGCAACCAGCGAGCCGCGATGGACGAGTTCACCCGGTTCGTTTGGCGCACACGGTGAGCCATCCGGACGAACTACTAGGATTTCCGCGTTTGGAATTGCCTTGCCCATTGAGCCGGGACGCTTTTCGATTTCATCGGGAGGTAAGTAAGTCGAGCGGAATGCTTCAGTGAGCCCGTACATCAAAAACGGTTTGGTGTTCGGCAGCGACATACGTAGTTTTTGCAAAGTCGCGCCCGGCATCGCGCCGCCGGAATTGGTGAAGTAGCGCAGCGATTGTCTGGCTTCGTCCGGCCAGGTGAGACCCGCAAGCTGCGACCACAGCGGCGGCACTGCCGCGAGCCCGGATATTTTTTCTTTCGCAACGGCATTAACGACATCGCGGGCGAATAGATGATCCAACAAGACGACACTCGCGCCGACATGAAAGGCAGTCGAGAGTTGACTGAAGCCGTAGTCGAAACTAAACGGCAACACGGCGAGCAAACGATCGTCTGCGCGATTTTCCAAATACTGCGCAACGCTGTGCGCGCCCGTCACCATATTTCGGTGCGAAAGCACCACGCCCTTGGGTTTGCCCGTGCTGCCCGATGTGTAAAGAATCGCGGCGATGTCCGTGTCGATAACACGATGACATTTTTGCAACGGTTGTGTGTCGAGCAATGTGTTCCACGAATGTACTTCGAGATGCGTTGCGGTAGTTGCTTCGCCGCCGACCAATACGATGTGCCGGAGATCAGGACAATGTTCGAGCGAATCGCCCAATCCGACCATACGTTCGGGCGAGGTGACCAGCACGCGCACATTGCAGTCGCGCAGAATGTGTTGTACTTGCGCCGCTTTAAGAATCGGATTGACCGGCACGAACACGCATCCTGCGCGCGCCGCGCCAAACATGGCGATTACCGTCTCGAATTGCTTCGGCAAAAAAATTGCAACGCGATGTTGGCGATCCAGGCCTAGATTGCAAAGGGATGATGCGAACGCGTCGATAGATCGAGCCAGCGTCTCATAGCGCATGTCTTCCGCGCGATAGCGCAGAGCGATCGCTTGCGGCGTTCGAG
>JAYTQU010000388.1:0-8069 GCA_043746555.1 Pseudomonadota bacterium
GCTGAGGAATGACCAATTGACCTTTGCTGGTCATCTTTGCGGTTTCCATAACTTACCTCTCAAAGTAAGACGTGGTAAGACAGCCTATGCCAGACCTCCGCGAAAGTCGATGCCCTAGCTGTGAGCCATTGCGAATTCCTGCGGAATAGGGTCAGGGCTTGCACGTCAATATCTACGTCTTCCGGATACGCCGATCCGGACTTGGCATTTAGGAATTGGTGGAATTCAAAACCACGCTAACGCTACAGTAAGTGCATCCTTGCGGACGCTAAAGAATGAATCCTTCTGTTCAAGACGACTTTGAGTCGTCTTGAACAGAAGGATTGGTGGGCCGTGTAGGGATCGAACCTACGACCAATTGATTAAGAGTCAACTGCTCTACCAGCTGAGCTAACGGCCCACGTTTTTCGTGTTAGGTCCGACGGAAGGCCGCGACCAATTCGGGGCGCGCATGATAATCGACGACGCTCGATTCGTCATCCCCAAATGTACGAGCACAAAAGAGCCGCTGACTAACGCGCGATTGCGAGCTCTTGACGCACATGAACGTGCCCTATTCGACAGTCGTGGTCGTGGCAGGGAGAGCCCGATTCACGACTTTGAGATGCCCATCTTCTTATTCTTGGACGGACAAATCCGTCCAAGGCAAGAAGATGGGGTGGACGATGGGGCTCGAACCCACGACGGCCGGAATCACAATCCGGGGCTCTACCAACTGAGCTACGTCCACCATAACTGACCAAGCAGAATTTATCAGGAGTTGGGAGTTAGTGACCAGCCAGAAGGCGAATTCCGGCTAACACCGAACCACTAACGCCTTCCCGCCTTTGTCGCCACTTCGTGGCGCGCCCGGCAGGACTCGAACCTGCGACCCCCGGCTTAGAAGGCCGGTGCTCTATCCAGCTGAGCTACGGGCGCGGAGGCCTAATCTTGCCAAGAAACTCAGAACGCTAACACTACAAGAGTAAGTCACTAGCGCGTCACATATAACCTTTCATTGTTCATATCCCGAGGATTTGAACAATGAAAGGTTGGTCGGGGCAGAGGGATTTGAACCCCCGACCCTCTGCTCCCAAAGCAGATGCGCTACCAGACTGCGCTATGCCCCGACGCTTGCCGCTCGCAGGGTCCATCAAGTTGCGAGTGGATCCCCCGGTTCACGGGGAGGCGAATCATACGTGTCGCACTGCACAGGGTCAATTTTATAGATCGGCTGATCGGCTGCCTCGTCAGTCAGGGCACGTGTGTGACCAGAGTTTATTCGATTGCAAATTCTGAAAGCAGCGGCACTTACGGCAATTGTTACAGCATTCTGGACTATGGCTTATTCCTTTTTTGAGTTCGCCGGGTTTCCGCGGCTCAGCATGATGTGGGTCGGCAACGTGGGCTGGAGCGTATTTATCGTGCAAATGCTTCGATTGAAGTTTTCATAGCAATGAGAAACATAGTCCCGCAACTTCGTCAGGAACGAGGCTGGACGCAAGGCGATCTTGCCGTTCGTCTCAAAGTCTCTCGTCAGACTGTCAACGCGGTGGAGACGGAGCGATACGATCCCAGCCTTCCGCTGGCATTCGCGCTGGCGAAACTATTTAACAAACGGATCGAAGAAATCTTTCGCCCCACGTGAAGAGACCTTTGCGATCCTCTATTTCTTCAGAGCCATTTTCAGCCTCGGATACGCGCGATAGGCGTTGCCTTCATAGATTTTGAATTTGTCTTCCGCGCTCAACGGCAATTGATCGACATAACGCTTGGTGTCGTCGAAGTTGAAGCCGGTTTCGGGATCGACGCCGCGCACCGCACCGACCATTTCAGACGCGAATAAGATGTTGTCGACGGAAATCACCTTGGACAGTAGATCGATACCCGGCTGGTGATAGACGCAGGTGTCGAAGAACACGTTGTTCATCACGTGATCTTTAAGCAACGGTTTCTTCAATGCCTGAGCCAACCCGCGAAAACGTCCCCAATGATACGGCGCTGCCCCGCCACCATGAGGAATCACAAACTTTAAGGTCGGAAAATCTTTGAACAAATCGCCTTCGATCAGTTGCATGAATGCCGTCGTGTCGGCATTGAGATAGTGCGCACCGGTGGTGTGGAAGCAAGGATTGCAACTCGTGCTCACATGAATCATTGCGGGCACATCGAGTTCAACCATCTTTTCGTAAATGGGATACCACCAGCGATCGGTGAGCGGCGGCTCCCTCCAATGCCCACCCGATGGATCGGGATTTAAATTCAATCCAACAAAGCCATACTCTTTAATACAGCGCTCCAATTCCGGAATGCAGGTCTCGGGTTTCACACCGGGACTTTGCGGCAACATGCACGCGCCGACAAAATTTTCCGGATAGAGCTGACACACGCGATGGATCAGCTCGTTGCAAATCGACGCCCACGTCGAACTGGCCTGGAAGTCTCCGATGTGATGCGCCATAAAACTTGCGCGCGGCGAGAAGATCGTGAGATCGGTGCCGCGTTCGCGTTGCAATTTCAGTTGCGCGCCTTCCAAACTCTCACGAATTTGATCGTCGCTGATGTTGGGCCGCCCGGTGGACGCGGCCATTTTGTTTTTCAGCGCTGCGACTTGTGCATCGCGAAAACGCTGCAACCCGTCGGGCGCGGTGGTGTAGTGACCGTGGCAGTCGATGATCATAGGATTTGAAATGGGGTTTTGCTGTACTAAATAGGCATTGCGTTAGGCATGACGCGCGCTTACGGACAACTGCGTATCGGCAACGAGACGGTACGTAATTACGATACTGGTTGCAAGAGCACACCAATTCACAACCAATGCGCACGATGCCGGTCGACCATGCCTTCTTCTTGCCGGTGAAAACAATTCCTGTCGCCATCAACTCCGTTCAGTATCCCCTGCCCTCGCGCGATCGGACGCGCAATTGAATCGTATCCGGAAGATTTGAAAGTTGTCGTCGTCGGCACGGGCGGTTTATCGCATCAACTCGACGGCGAACGCGCGAGCTTCATCAACAAGGATTTCGACATGATGTGTTTGGACAAACTTGTGAGCGATCCACAAGCGCTGACGCAATATTCGAACAAGCAACTCGTCGAACTAGCCGGCACAAAAGGCGTTGAACTTTTTAGGGTGGATCGCTGCGCGCGGAACATTGCTAGGACAAGTGAGTGAAGTGCATCGCAACGAGCGCACACCCCGTTTCCAATACGGCATCGGGGAACCAGGTGATTGAGAACATTCCAAGTAAGGCGAAAGCGGCGTAACCAAAGCCTTCAACTCGAATCACGGATCTTGCCGTGCGCGCCACAGATTGCGCGTTCTACGCAGCCTGCCGTCCGCGCACATGCAGCACGTCAATCGAAACGGAACCCTCCACCGGATTAAGATTCTGCACTTTGACTTGCAGAAAACTCACGGCGTCGGGCTTACCGCATACATACATGATCGAACAGCGTTGCTCATCGATGGTTGCGCGCGGAACGAGAAAATCGTTTTCGCCGAGCTCCTTAACGGATGCGCCGCAATCCGCCGATGCACCGCCGAGTTCAAGCTTGATTCGTGCGAAATCTTTGCCGCGTGCCTGTTCGATACCGGTCAGTGCAACCGATAATTTCGACAGCCGCCCAAAACTCATTTCCTTGAGATCGGCCTTTTGCCCGGCGGTGAGCGTCACCACACGATGAAGACGGTCGATACGTTGAGTATCGGACAAGCGGACTGTCGACATGAAGTCTTGAACTGCTTTGGCTACACGGCGCGATCCCTTGCTCGCGGGACCTTTGCCGGCACTACCATTGACGGGCACCTTTTTTCTTCGATGAAACGTTAACAGTGCGAAGCTCAATACCAATGCGACCGCGATGTAGAGTTGCCAGGCCGCGATACCGAATAATGTGGCGCCGAAGAAATTCACGGTAGTCTCGAAAAATAAGGTGTGTTGTTTGCAATCTTAGACACTGCCCTCAGGCAATTTCGGTTGCACGACACACTTGCCGCTAATTAGGAATTTCCCGCACGCCGAACCCACGTTAGTTGCTCAACGCATAAAGACGATCAATTGACAGAATCGGGAGAACGAGGCGAAAACAGAGACTTCTCGACCAATTGATCGCTGACACCCGGGCTAGGAACGACTTTTATCGAGCGGGCGCGCCTCGCGCCGGCAACGTTCCGCCTTCCGCCAAAATCTTCATGTTGTTGAGCGCGCGAGTGAAAGCCGTACGGCGTCGCTCGATGTCGGTTTGTTTCGCTGCATCGTCACCCATTACCAACGAGTTGTCGTAGAACAATGTGTAGATCAGCTTCGAGGTCGTTGCGTTGATTGGTCGCGCCTCAAGTGTCCCATGATACAAATTGTAGGGACGACCTTCGCGCACTGGCTGCGTGTACGTGTACGAGAACTCGGTTTTGCCGACGAGAATCTCGCTGCCGACCGAGCGAACTGCGCCAACTTCGCCATCGCTTCCGGAAACGATTTTGCATCCGCCCGGTATTTGCAACCACTCGCCGATATCGCAATATTTTCCTATGCGTTTCCAAACCTCAGGGGCGGATTTATCCACTGTCACTTCCATCGGTATGGATACATAGGTCGGATTGGCGACCGCCGAAGAAGCGATGGTTGGTTGTTGCGCCATCGCTGCCAACGACACCAGACAACTGCTCGCCAACAGAACTGAATTCGCCAAAAGCCAAAATTTCAAATGAGTCGCCATGATCGTTCCCCTCCAAGGTGTAGGTTTTCTGCGCGCCAAAATACCTGATTGCAATTTGCGGACACGTGAAGAATGGTAAGGCATCTGACCTCTTGCAGTCGCAGGCCAATATCTTGAACCGCAATTCCGGAACGTCGATCGCTCAGATACATTTCCGTCGTTGATCTGTTCGCCAACATGCCTGCCATGCAACGCGGCCACGGCCCAATTGGATGTGCGCGCCGGTATCGTAACAAATCTTCGCGTCGTCGACCGTGACAATGAATTGCACGCGCGGCACGATGCCCACCGCTAATCGTAACGGCAATTTTAAGCATTTTTGGCAAGTAACTCGCGATTCAGTGCGGAGACGTTTATGCCCAATCCCGTCATTCTCAAACAAAGGCGTCGCTTTGCTTTCGCGACTACTCTCATCGCAATACAGATTGGGTTGCTTGGCACGGTGACGGCGCAAGCAGCCGCTCCGACAAATCAAAGTACGTTGCGCCGAAAACAGAAGACGGACAGCCGGATTTGCGAGGGGTATGGATTTTTATTTCCGACACGCCGCTCGAACGACCTGCAAAATACAAAGACCGTGAGTTCCTCACATTATGAGGAATGGACGGCACAACATCGGCAACGCGAAAATCGCGCAGCAGCAAACAAAAAAGCGGGGCGCGGGCACGGGTAAGTCGTTGCACCTCATCTAACGTTTTACGCGAACCGGCAAAGATCGAGTGGACTATCAATTCACCATCGACGATCCGGCAACATTCACCAAGCCGATCACGGCATTGGTACCGATGGTGCGCGCGGATGGCGAACTGTTTGAATACGCTTGTCACGAAGGCAATTATGGATTGCGTAACGTTCTCGCGGGAGAACGACATGCGGAACGCGAAGTCAAAGCCGAAAAATAAAATCACCGGTGGAGCGCCCGCAATCGAACGCTCGGCGGAGGCGATGGTCTCGCGCGCCGAGCGTTACCCGAATCGATGCACTCGCATCGATCGCGTCGACAGATCAATGCACAGGTATCGTGACGGTCTTCGTCTTGACGCCTTCCTTCTTCGGAATGTGCACATACAACATACCGTCCTTGGATTCGGCATACACGCCCTTATCCGCGGCGTCATCCGGTAACGAGAAGCTGCGCTGGAACTCGCCATAGAAAGTTTCCACACGCAGTTCGTTTTCGTCCTTCTCTTCCTTACGATGTTTGCGCTCGCCGCTTAATGTGATCATGCCGTCAGCCAACGTGATGTTCACGTCCTCCTTCTTCACTTCCGGCAATTCGGCCTTGATCAAATACTCTTTATCGGTCTCACTGATATTTGCGCTCGGCGTCCATTCAACGCCCTCTTCGCCCATGCGACGCATGAATGTGCGTTCGCCAAAAGGCGAAAAACGACGGAAAAAGTCGTCGAACTCGCGGAATGGTTCCCAACGTACAATATTCATGGTCAACCCTCTCTCTCGTTTGCCTCCAATGATTTAGCGGAGGAAGTGTGCGCGCAGATTAAGCTCTACTCCATCCGCACAATCTCTTAAGGCTATACGGAGTTTGGGAACTGGCGCGCCTAATGAATCCGATAGGATAAATCCAAGCAGATTAAACCAAGCCGGATCGACAAGAATCCGCTGCCGCCTAGCGATAGCCGGTGCCGACGCAAATGACTTTTGGCTCCGTCGAATTCCTAACGAGCTACAATGCGTCGCAATTCGATTTGCGGACGGACTTTATCTAGTTTGGGGGCGACATGAACCTCGATTATTCCGACGAACAAAAATTACTTAAAGACCAAGCGCGCAAGTTCTTAAGCGAACGTTGCACCAGTCAACGGGTGCGCGTCGTTCTCGATGACGCCGACAAATCCTTCGATGCTGAATTGTGGAAGGAAATGGCGGAACTCGGTTGGATGGGCGTTGCGATTCCTGAAACTTACGGCGGACTCGGACAGAGCCGCGTGGAACTGTGCGCGATCGCCGAAGAACTGGGGCGTGCGTGCGCACCGGTGCCGTTTTCTTCCAGTATCTACGGCGCTGCGGAGGCACTGTTACTCGCCGGGACTTCCCAACAGCAAGAGCGTTGGTTGCCTGGCGTTGCAAACGGCAGCGCGATCGGAACGCTAGCCTTTGTCGAATCCCCCGGTCCCTTAAGCACGCGCAGTATTCAAACGTCGATCGTTGCCGGTAAGGTCAGCGGAACCAAGCGCGCCGCGATCGACGGCGACATTGCAAATTTCGCCATCGTTCTCGCTAAAGACGGCAAAGGGCTCTCGCTGTTTGTGGTGGATCTAAATGTAGCCACTGTTCGTCGCACGAAAGTTTCTACGCTCGACCCCACGCGCAGCGCAGCGAATATCGAATTCGCCCGTGCCACAGCAGAACGACTGGGCAATGCCGGCGACGGGCTAGAGTCGATCGCCCGCATTTACGATCGCATGGCGGTGTATTTGGCGTTCGAGCAAATCGGCGGCGCGGACCAGTGCTTGGAAATGGCGGTGGAATATGCAATGCATCGCTTTGCGTTCGGTCGCGCCATCGCGAGTTATCAAGCCATCAAACACAAACTGGTGAACCTGTATGCGAAGAACCAAATCGCGCGATCGAATGCCTACTACGGCGCGTGGGCCTTGAACGACGATGCGAACGAATTACCGCTTGCAGCGGCGACTGCGCGCGTGGCGGCGTGCGATGCGTACTGGTTTGCGGCCAAGGAAAATATTCAAACGCATGGCGGCATGGGCTTTACTTGGGCAGCCGACTGTCATCTTTATTATCGACGCGCGCGACAGTTGGGCTTGGCGATTGGGGCGGCGCGTGTGTGGCGCGAACGTCTAGTGCAACAACTCATCGTCCAACAACTCACAGCATCGGCTGCTTAAGGGTAGACATCATGGATTTCAACGACACTCCTACCGAAGCCGCGTTTCGCAGCGAAGCTCGCGCATGGCTGGAACAAAACGCCACACCACGCGTGAAATCGCGTGCCGTCGCGCGCGAACGCGGTCGCGTCAACAATTATGTGCAACACTCCAAGGACTGGCAGCGTAAAAAGGCGGAAGCCGGCTTTGCCTGCATCACGTGGCCGAAAGAATTCGGTGGACGCGGTGGCACCGCCATTCAACAAGTAATCTACGATCAAGAAGAATCCAAGTTCGATGTAGCGCCGAATATCTCATTAATCGGTTTAGGCATGTGTGTGCCGACCGTGCTTGCGGTCGGCGATGACGCCACCAAGAGACGATTTGCGGCTCCCGCAGTTCGCGGCGATGAGATTTGGTGTCAGCTGTTCTCTGAACCTGCGGCAGGATCGGATCTTGCCGGCTTGCGTACGCGCGCTACAAAAGAAGGAGATGAGTGGATCGTCAACGGACAAAAAGTCT
>JAYTQU010000389.1:0-10572 GCA_043746555.1 Pseudomonadota bacterium
TGCGGAGGAGTCGAGCTATCGCGAGTTACAAGGTGATCGTATTCTCAAAGACGTGAAAACCATCGTCGGTTTTTCACGCCAAGATTTCGATGCCGGTCATCGCGCATGGGGGCGGATCACCGGTTTTCCGGCGGCGCAAGCAACCATTGAATGGGCGGCCAAGCAATTCAAACAAGCCGGATTACAAGACGTGCAGGTTTAGGAGTACGACGCGGCCGTCAACACCACGCTATGGCATGCGACAAAATGGGAGGCGCGATTGCTCGGCAATATCGCATTTGGCGTAGGAAGTCGCGATCTCGTTTTGCAAAGCGCGGTTCCTGCAAGCGGCTCAATGATGGCAACTGGCGAACTCACGGCTGAACTCGTCGATGTCGGCATGACTACCGATGCATCGCTTCCCACTGTCGAGGTGCGGGGTAAAGTCGCGGTGCAAAGACTGCATCCGGCAGCGGGCGCGTTTTCGGAACGCAGAAAAACAGTCGAACGCGCGCAAGAGCTCACCAAACGCGGCGCTGTCGCAATCATCAATATAGTCGAGCAAACCGGCAACATGCACGTGCGCGACTTCGGTAACTGCGGCGCGCCGTGTTTCAACTTGGGTGGCGCGGACGGTTCATTTCTCCACGAGGCGCTTTCACGTGCGCAAGCAATGGGCCGACCATTGACAATTCGACTACAACTCACCGCAGAAAAGCTGTCTGGCCTCAAAGGTCACAATGCCATCGGCGTCGTATCTGGAAAGAGCAGAGAGAATATCATCGTAAATGCGCACGCGGATGGTTGGTACGACGCGGCCGGAGACAATGCCGATGGCTCGGCGGTACTACAAGCGCTCGCTCGACACTTTGCGAAACTGGAAAACAAACCCGAGCGCACTTTGATTTTTGTCGCAAGCGGCGGCCATCACAGTACGGGTTTGAATGGTCCCGCGAATTTTGTGCGCATGAATCCCACGCTCACTGCCGCTACAGTGATGGTGCTCAACCTCGAACACATCGCGCAGTTTCGCATTCGTTCCGACACCTGGAAAATTGATCCGCGCGAGCAACCAATGAATTTTGGCATCGACAACTCATCGCCCGCGTTAATCGCCATTGGCAAGCGCGGTGTGGAACGCTATGGGTTTAATCTGAATCCAGAGTTCGGCACATCGGTCGCCGGCGATTTAGGCGGTTACGCACCGCTTAGCGTCGCGCGCGTGCAGGCCATTCATTCCGGCCCCATGTATCACACCAGCGGCGATGTGCTCGCGACCATCTCCGTGCCGGGATTGGAACGCGCCGCACGCTTCTATGCCTATTTCATTTCAGAAGCGGCGAAAACCCCGAGGGAACAAATCAATCCGACTCGCTAACGATAGCGTTATTTTTAGCGGGCGCTTGAATTCATTTAGCTCGCGTCTTATCCGTGGTTTCCTCAGCGCTGCCCTGCGACGCAGTCCACACTGCTTGATTGGGATACCGGAATTTCATGTGGCAGCATTCGCAGACTTCCTCCATTGTCTCGCCAACCTGAATCATTGCTTCGGGTTGTTTAGCATCGATTGCTTTCAGCATCTGCGCCCCGGTATCGTTAAGCGTACGAGCGAATTGCTCGAACGTCGCATGTTCCGTATACTTTCGATGCAGTTCGCTCGCAGCCGCAAAACGCCATCAGCGCGACCGACAATGTCGCCAGTCCACAAAGCCGGATGATGGGTAACGTCGCAGCTCGATTATTCATTGAAGTTTTCCCGGGACAGTTTCCTGCACTCAATCATGGTTCAGAAGTCGCTCGAACCTTGGAACGCGACAATCAGTCGGCCGAAGAGAATCACGGCGAACCAAAGGGCGAGCGATAGCGATGGCGCATCGAGGCGCAACCCGACGGACCCTTCGACGCTACCAAAGTACTTGAACTCTGTCGGCTCGCCGGCAAGTCGCCCACGGTTGTAGTCGCGATGCAGGCGGAAGCAGCGCAACTTTTGATCGCTGCCGATCGTATGAACATTCCCGTTCCCGGTTCGCTCTCCATCGTGGCGGTTCGCGATCGAGCGGCGATTATTTCCGCCACGAGGATTCCCTTGTCGATAATCTACCTCGATCCGCAAAAGATTGGAGTCGCCGCCGCCGATAGTATTCTTGCTCAGCTCTCGGGTGGCACCGCACCAAAGGCGGATGTTCCAGTGGAGGTGGGAACTTGGCTCGAACATGGCACAACCGGTCCCATTCGTTCCGCTACGCACGTTCGCAAACATACTCAGTCTAAGTCGCATGCGCTTTGAGTAAGATGCTTAGGGATATCTCCATCGCATTCGACTTTTTAAGCAGACATTGACCTTGCGGTAGCGACGTTGCACCATCCACCCGTCCATTCTAAAGCGTGACGCTCAAATGACTATCGATCACTTTGCGAACAAAGCAGGCAGCTACGAACAGAATAAGGACCGCGTCGATAACGTGGCGCAGATTGCGAATGCGATGATTGCCGTTGTCCAACTTACCAAGTCCATGCGGATTATGGACTTCGGATCCGGCACCGGCCTGCTACTGGAACGCATCGCGCCTTACGTTGGCAAGATTACGGCAGTAGACGTATCGAAATCGATGAACGCACAGTTGCGCGAAAAGCAAACTCGACTTGGATGTGAGGTAGAGATGATCGAATTGGATTTGGAACAAGCGCCGCTCAAGCGGAAATTCGACGGCATCATCTCGTCAATGACAATGCATCACATCAAAGACATCCCGGCCATGTTCGACAATTTTTATTCGCTGCTGACCGACGGCGGTTTTATCGCCGTCGCAGACTTGGAAAGTGAAGACGGAACCTTCCATAGTGAAGATACCGGCGTACATCACTTCGGCTTCAATAAGGATGAGATCGCCAAGGTGGCATCGGGCGCCCACTTCAAGAATGTCGCGATCTCAAGAGTCAGCGTGGTCCACAAATTACAAGGCAACTATCCGGTGTTCTTGTTGACTGCCTATCGGTGAATGAATTGAAACTCGTGCTCCGATAGCGGACCTGCAGTTCAATCATTTCATTTATGGATATCCGCCGACCCGCATTGCTTCAATACACGATTCGATGCGCTTACATTCCCTTGCTCAAAGTGCTAGATTTTCGGCATGTGCGGAAGATATGTCAGTCCCAACGAAGCGGCGCTCAATCGCGAATACCTTGTGGACGCGAGAAATTCCGGGCAGCGGCTGCAGCGATTATTCGAGGATGGCCGAAGTTACAACGTCGCGCCGACTCAAGGCGTGCCGGTCGTTCGCGTTATTCGCAAAAACACCGGCCGCGACAGTGGTGGCGCGCGCGAGTGCGTGGAGATGCGCTGGGGTCTCGTGCCGTTCTGGAGTAAGGGCATTCCGCCGAAGTTTTCGTCGATCAATGCAACGATCGAAAAGTTAGAAAACGGTCCGACTTGGCGCGGACCGTGGAAGCGCGGACAACGCTGCATTGTGCCCGCTGTTGGCTTTTACGAATGGCACGTCAATCCCGACGGCAGTAAGACGCCCTACTTCATCGAGCCCGCCGATAAGAACTCGACCTTTGCGTTCGCCGGTCTGTGGGATGAATCGAAAGCCGATAATGTCGATGCCATTGTCAGTTGCACCATCATCACCATGCCGCCGAACGAATTGATGGCCGAGATTCACAACGCAAAAAAGCGTATGCCGGCGATACTCGATAAGGACGATCTGGAAACTTGGTTAACCGGCACCCCTGAGCAAGCAAAGACAGTACTCAAGCAATACCCGCAAGAAATGATGCACGCCTACATCGTCAGCAGTCGCGTAAATTCACCGCGCAACAACGATCCAAAATTGATTCAGCCGCTCGACGCCGTCGCGTAATGCCGATCGATTAATTGCTTGCGAATCATTGCGTCTTCGCCAGCGGCGTAAGCGCAACGCCACCAGAGGTCAAAGCGTGGGCAAGTTTGTCAGCGCGGCCATGACGGCTGGCAAGCATGCATATCGTTCACGAAACTCCGGCGGCCACCGCGCTGGACGTCCATTCGATAATTCTATGCAGACGTATTCGATTTCCGCTCGCATAAGCGTTACACCGTCGAATGCTCGAACCAGTTGAAATCGTCGGCGAACGCATAGCCGACTTAGTGCAGGCAAGATCCACGTTGCGATTGTGAGCTGATCATCGCGTAATGCGGGCCGCAGATACGTAATCAACGTACGCACCACTGCCATGCCGCGATCGAGTTCGAGGCAGCGCTCGATGGGCAATCCGAGTGCCGCCGAATGACTCCACGCGACGCGATCGCACCATGTCACATACACCGCGTTGTTCACGTGGTTGTAAGCGTCGATGTCGCCGGCATCAACCGTAATATTCAGCAGATGCGGATTGGGAAGATCGTAGTGAGGTTGCGATTTCACGGGTAGGATTATCGAGATGACTGTCGCAGGCATTGACCCAAGATCAAGTTGGCGGGCGATTCGCATAAAAACTCGGATGCGCTGTGTAGTATCCAGCCTCCCCAATCCACATTACAGCCAATGCATCGCTAACTGCCGGTCTTGGAAAACACGCGTTTTGCCGGACGATTGACCAGTTGACGAGCTGACTTCAGTTCCTGTTCGCGCAGCGCAGCGCAAATAGCCGCAAGATCATTGCCGTATCGGGCGGCATGCTCTTGGCGGCGCTGTCGAATGTCAGCGACGATTGAGTCCTCATTCATCTTGTTACTTCTTCGGCCGGTACGCGATAAGCACATTGCCCGATGTCTGGCCGAAAGCGCCATAGCCCGAATTGATGAAGATCATGCCCGCGCCCGCCGAAATACCGTGACTGTCGATAGACCCACCTTTGCCGGCGATATCGTTGATCGTGTTCTTTGGGCCAATCGTGTCCAACGTTTTAAGCACGGCGCCGGTTTTGCCGTCAAAAATCATGACTTCGCCACCAAGCGTGGCGGCGACAACTGCACCGTCGATAGTCAAAGGCGCTGCGGAGAATCCATACTTGGTCGTGCATGCTGTCACCAACTTACCGCGCTCGCCTTCGCAGTTCGGTTTAGCGTCGTAACCCCACACCTGCTTGCCTGTTTTGATGTCGATCGCATACACGCCAGGATGGGGCTTGGTCGCTGCGCCATTAAAAATCGGATCGTTGATCGTCGCGAACAATTTTTTTCCATCGGTGGAGATGCCCCAGTGAACGCCGCCGAGCGCCGTGCCACTGCCGAAACGAACATTCCACAACTTCTTTCCCGTCTCGGCATCGAGTGCCCAGGTATCGCCGGATTTTTGGCCGGCAAGTATTACGTCCTTGCCGCGTCCTCCCGTAACTAGAATAGCGCCTGCACCAAAATCAAAGTCGCGACCGAGACCGAGATCTTCATTGATATTCCACGGGCAATTCGGGCCGGACGTTTCCTTGCTCGCCGAACACGCCATGTTCCACACATCGTGCGCCATGGCTTGGAATTTCCAAACCTCCTTGCCGGTGATTAAATCGAGTGCGATCACGGCGTCCGATGTGTCGGTGCCCGGATGCGACGTGTTCTCGCCGGTGGTGACGATCACGCGATTGCGCTGCTCATCGATCAACGGGATCGACCAAATCGGCGCGCCCGATGGTCCGCGTTGCTTCACGCCCGTGGAAGAAACTTTTCCGTTGTACTCGGCGTTCGGCATCGTGTGGTATTCCCACATTTTTGAACCGTCTTTTGCCGACAGTGCAACGACGGCGCCATGACCGACGCAACATTCAAACGTTGCGCGTCCGCCCGCGCCGACACCCGACGCGGAAATCGGGACGATAATCTTATCCTTGTAAATGACAACGCCGCCGCGAATCGATCCGGGATTGCCATCCGACTGACCATTCGCCTGCCAGACTTTTTCGCCGTTCTTTGCATCGACAACCAACACATCGCGACCGACCGATAGCGCCAGCACTTTACGTCCATCGATTTCGCCAAACGTCGGCGTGTTGCGCGAGTTGACTGCGACGCTCCATTTTGCGCAACCGCTTTGCGTATCGAGCGCCAAGAGTCGACCGCCGCCCGTTACGAACATTGTGTCGCCGACGATTGACGCACCGGTGCCGCTACTCTGTCCCGGAAAACCAATAGCCCAAGCGATCTCCAGATTTTTCATGTCGCTCGCTTCGATGCCCGCTTGCGCGGCGGTAAGACTGCGCGTTTGATTGCGGTCGATGCTGAAGCCGGACGCGATTACCGGTTTGTCGACATCGACGACGCGCTTGTCTGCTGCGCACATCAGCTTGTCGGTCCAATCGGCGGCGATTGGCGCTTGTCCCGATGTGAGATAGGCAATCAACTGTCTTCTTTCGTCGTCGGACAGTACCGCCGCCATCGGCGCCATCTTGCCGCCTTCATTCATCGCATCGCGTAATTGTCCGGCGGGCATCGCCGCTAGCGCAGCGAAAGTTGGCACGCGCACATCGACGGGCGTGGCATGACAGGTCGCACACGTTTTGTCGTAGATCGCTTTGCCGGGAAGATTCGCGCTGGGCGGCGTCTGCGAAAACGCGGGCGCGGCAAACGTTGCGAAAATAAAGCCAGCCATCGTCAACAGCGCCTTAATGTGCGGATTTATTGTCATCTTGGTCCCCATCATGAAGTATTGAATCGAATCGCTATTTTCTGCCGAGACATTTTCTGTTCAAGCTAGGATAGCCGGTATACCGAGCGCCCTATGTCAAGATATTCGAATGTCGTACTTTTTGTCGGCACATTGACCGCTCACAATTGTCTCATTGTAGCTCGCAATATGTCGCGCAATTAGTTAGCGAGGCGTTGAGTCCAGAAGGGCATCAATGCAATGATCGTGATGACATTCATATATTTCCGGCCACTTTGAAATTCGAGACAACTGAAATTTCGAGACACGCAAATACAAAACCAAGTAGTGGATGTCGTCATCGTTGGCGCAGCTAGCTGGCTCGGCATGTAGACGCCGCGCACGAGTTATGTGGTGCTTGAAGGGCGCGACGAACCGGGCGGCACCTGGGATCTATTTCGCTATCCCGGCATTCGTTCCGACCGGGACATGCACACTGAGGATGGCGTCGCTAGATCCTTCTCCGTACTATGTGGCTTGCATCCTCGTTAGTACCGTTATATACTTTCTATATATCGTTTGTAGGTGAGTTATACAAATGTCTGGCAACCCTGAAAGCGCACCAACGTTGATACATTTACGTCCGGCTCAAAAGAAAGCCCTGTCGGCGCGCGCGCTAAAACACGATACTAATGTTAATGAAGAAGTGCGGCGTGCCGTGGACAGTTATTTGTCCGGTATTACGGCTGAGGAAGTAGCACTGTTGAACGAGGCAAGTAAGAAAACCGCGGCCATGTTCAAGGATATGGAGCGTGCATTGATGCAAACCAACAAGAAATGCGATGCCGTTTTCGCGCAAATGGCGCAACTTCGCGGCGGTTATCCAATTGGTGCGCAGTGAGTATTGTTACCGAAATTTTAGATCGTCTTTCCGGCGTGGCGGTCGTCAAAGAGAAGTTGACGGAAACCACTCGCAATGTCGATAGAGCGGCCGAATGGCTCCTCGATCACGAGAAACGCATCGTTCGATTGGAATCGAGACCGATTGATGCAACGCCGGAACCGTCGGCGACGGCTCCTAAACTTCCACGTAGACGTTAGTGGTCGTGTGGCTGTCACACCGCGGAGATCGTCGATATTGGAAATAAACTCCTCCGATGCAAGCCTCCCTGCGGTTATCTCAACTTCGCTCACACACGTTCGTCGGCGAACGTTAATAGCAGCGGAACAAATAGCGGCGGCATTGGCGCGCTCAAAGTGCGTTTCGATTTCGGCGGCGGAAAATAAGCTGCGATCACCTTGCGTGAATGCCGACAGTTCGGCCAGCCATGAACTCCGAACGGGTTTCTGCGGTATCGGCAAACATCGTCAGCTTTCAATTTTTATTGCGCGGATGACTAGCGTTCAAAAGACGCTTGTTTCCTCGCAGAGCATCCACTTCGAGCGAGTCTCATCAAAAAATCCGGCGCGGTCTTTTCGAACGGCTTCGCCCTGAGTCGAGCCGTGAATGGCATGTTGATAGGTAGCCATGGAATCAAACCAAAGTTCGGCCATGACGTCAATCTCCAGTTGTCCCGGTCCTTCAACCGATTGTCGAAAATTAAGCACTAACCGTTTGAGTCCAGGTAGCTGTTTAAGGAGTGGCAAGTACACCGACTCTGCATGATCGCGAAATTGCGCGCGGCTTAGTTCCGGATGGCGCGATACAAAGAATGCCAGCTTGATCATGAATCCTCCAGCGAAGTCGAGTGAGTTGATTGTGTTCCGGAAGGCAGCAGCGGCTTGACTAGCGCAATACCTTCGCCAAGGTAGCCGAGAATTCCGCCGGAGGCTCACTAAATTCAAGACCAGCGTGAAATTTCCCTGCGGGCTTCGCGCGACAACTGCGCACGCTGGCCACGACTTCAAATTGCCGGCCGCCGAATCTCCGTAGATCGACTTCCACAAGGCAACGTTGCGCAATCTGCAATTCGTAGGGCACGTCGAAACTCAGTCCGGTCAAGGAAATGTCGATGGTGTGCGATTCAATGGTCAAATCGCCGGGTAGCGTCACGTTGGCGCGCAGACGCAATACGGATCGCTTGGCGCGGCGGCGTTCCTTTGCGCCTGAAACGGCATCCGAAGGCGGCGTGGAATCGCGTCTGTCCGAACTCATCACAGTATTCCTGTTGCTTATTTTGGGGGCGATGCCGATAGCGATCATGCGCCGTCGGAATACAAAATAGAAGATTGAGCCCCTCAACCTACATCGACTTGCTGCCGATAGAGGGTTTACTTACGGCAATTTGCCACATTCTGGAGCGACCGATCTATGGAAGTGTCGAAGAGTCTTGTCACCGGCTGCACCGTACTCGTAGCCGATGACGATGAGGGGACACGCCGTGTATTGCGGGATATGCTGCGGTCGGCGGGTATGAACGTGGTCGGTGAAGCCGGCAACGGCGTGCAAGCCTTCAGTCTGTTTCAAAAGTTGCATCCCGAGGTAGTCTGTCTCGACATTGATATGCCGGCTATGACAGGGTTGCAAGTCTTAATTAAAATTCGAGAAATGAAACTTCGGGCCATCGTGCTCTTGATTACCGGCGGAGTCACGAACAGCAACGTACACAACGCCATTACGGGCCATGCCGACGGGATAATCGCTAAACCCTTTAGTGCCGTGATGGTCGTCGGTGAAATCGAGCGCGCGATTAAGCGATCACTCGCCGCGGCGTAGTCGCATGCAGCGCATTCTTTTTGTAGACGACGAACCGGCGGTGCTGGCCGGCATTGGCGCCAATCTGCATAAACAACGCGACGTATGAAAGCTTGAATTCGCCACGTCGGGCGCGGCTGGGCTGACACTAATTGAACAAAGACCGGTTGACGTCGTCTGTAGTGACGTGCGCATGCCAGGCATGGACGGCGCGGAGTTGCTGACGACAATCAGTGTGCGCTGGCCACGCACCATGCGCATCGCGTTGACCGGCTATACCGAAAGTGCACTCGCGGTTCGTTTGGCGCCCATCGCCCATGTAGCGCAGTCGTAGAACGGACTGAAGATGCTAAATTCAAATGCTCACGCACCGATTGCGCCCCGCATTTTTTGCTTGATACATTGCCTTGTCGGCACGCTCAAAAGCGGCAGCGGCTGAGTCACCGGAGCGCAACGCGGTGACGCCGCTCGAGATCGTGACCGTAAAGGGCGTGCCGCGAAAGTTTAAGGCAAGATTTTCGATATCGATACGCAGTTGGTCGATCAAGCGCACGGCGTCGTCGAGTTTTGTACCGCAGAGAATCATGACGAACTCTTCGCCGCCATATCGGGCAATAAAATCGGTGCTACGAATTCGACTAGCCAGGGTTTCAGCCACGGCGCGCAACACTCGATCGCCCGCACGGTGTCCGTAACTGTCATTGATTTTCTTGAAGTGATCGATGTCCCACACGGCAACGCAAGTTGGATGCTTAAAGCGCTGCCAGCGCTGCAGTTCCTCCTCGATTCGCGTTTCGTAGGCCAAGCGGTTGGGAATCTTCGTCAACACGTCGATCGTCGAGAGCCGTTGTTCGTCTTTGAGTTGATTGTGCAACCGACCGGCTTCTGCTTCGAGTTCCGCGACTCGCGCCTGCATTTGTTCGTTACGCGCTCGAATCTCGCTGGCACGAGTGGATTCTCGTTGTCGAAATTCCTGCAAGTGTCGACCGATCGAATCAAGCCGACTACGAACCTGCGAGCGAATCAGTTGCAGTTCGACCACGGATTCCACGCTCTCGCCCATGGCTTTCATTTCGCCGACCAAGTGTGTGTTTAAAGATTCGCGACTGGCTAACGACTCACTTTGGTTTTGACTCTGATCGGTAATGAATCGACCGATGTCATCCAACTTACCCAACATATGACTCAGCAGAACTTCAATTTCCTGCTTGGCGCGTTCGATACGATGGATGCGCTGCCCAACCAGTTCCGTCAGTGCGGACAACACATCTGTCAATCGATCGTGCGTCAGCGATTCGGCGAGCTTCGCGTCGAGTGTGTCGACCTGGATGATGAGTT
>JAYTQU010000390.1:0-4325 GCA_043746555.1 Pseudomonadota bacterium
TCGACGAAGATCGTGTCGCGCGTGTCGTTCTTCATGATCAATTGGCGCGTCGCGCAATTGTCGCGAGCACCGCCATGCGCACCGCAACGCCATTCATAACTTGCGTTTGAATAACGGATTGCGGACCATCGGCAACTTCGCCGGTGATTTCGACGCCGCGATTCATTGGCCCGGGGTGCATCACAATCGCATCCGGCTTCGCAAGCTTAAGGCGTTCCGGCGTGATGCCGAATTCGCGGCAATAGGCGATGTCGTCCGGAATATGAGCAACGCTCATGCGTTCGCGTTGAATGCGTAACGCCATCACGACATCGACGCCGGCGATAGCTCGATTAACATCCGTGTAGCGTTGCGCGCCCAAGAATTCATTGGGCGGCGGCATGAGGTGTTCCGGCCCGGCGATGCGAAATTCTCCGACTCCCAAGGTCGCGAACGCCCGCCATGCCGAACGCGCGACTCGCGAATGGGCGAGGTCGCCGACTATCAGTATTTTCAGGCTGGCGAAGTCGCCTTTGCGTTGGCGAATGGTGAGCGCATCGAGCAAGCCCTGCGTGGGATGCGAAAGATGCGCTTCCCCCGCGTTCAAGATGCTGACTTGCGGCGCGACGTATCTTGCGATGTACGCCGGTAAACCCGGTTCGGCATCGCGCATCACGAGTATGTTGGCGTGCATCGCTTGCAACGTGTAAATCGTATCGAGCACGGTTTCGCCTTTCGCGCGCGACGACGATTGCATGTCGAGATTTACGACATCGGCGCCTAAGCGACGCGCGGCTAGTTCGAACGACACGCGTGTTCTGGTGCTCGGTTCGAAAAACAAATTAGCGACGGTATGTCCCGCCAAACTTTGATCGCGAGCCGGCAAAACGTTTGCCGCGCGAACATAGGATTGCGCGCGATCGAGCAGTCCGGAAAGTTCGTCGCGCTTTAGTCCTTCGAGAGTGATGAGATGTCGCAACTGCCCATCGGCACTGCGTTGAATGGTGCAATCGAGGGAGGAAGAAGTCGGAGCGTTCAAGTTCGATTATCCGGTATGAATGTTCAGGATTAATTTTCAGGGCGTCCCTTGTGCGTGCAGCCACTGCTCGACCAAAACTCTTGCGGCCGTCATGTCGATATCGGCGCGCGTCACACGTCGGTGCATCCGACCGTGCGCTCGCGCATCGCGCAGCTCGTGTTCCGCGGCGCGCGAACTCAAACGTTCGTCCACTAGTGCGACGGAACACTTAAAGCGCGCGCCCAACTCATCGGCGAAGGCGCGGACCTCTGGTGTTAAAACCGTCTCAGTCCCGTCCATATTATAAGGGAGGCCGACGACGAACTGCGACGGAGAAAACTGTTCGACCAACGCCGCAATGTCGCTCCATGGCGGAAGTGAACCGCGCAACAAGGTTTTGAGCGGCTGCGCGCTGCGCGTCAGCGTGTTGCCGCAGGCGACGCCGATCCGGCGAGTGCCGTAGTCAAATCCGAGAATGAGGCGAGGCGAGGACATGAGGCTACGAGCTGCGAAACACGAGTCGCGAGACGCGATAGCAATGAATAGCGACATACGTTTCTTCGAGTCCCGTGTTCCGGATCACGCGTTTCGTCTCACGCATGCCCCGCATCGACGCCTAAGTTGGTGACGTCGATGCCGAGTAGCCGACCGGCGGCGCGCCAGCGATCGTCGTAAGGCACGTCGAAAAGGACTTGCTGGTTGTAGTCCACGGTCAACCATGTGTTTGCGGTAATTTCCGCCTCCAATTGTCCGGCGTCCCAATTGGCGAAACCCAGCGCCACCATCGCATCGCGCGGACCTTCGCCGCGCGCCATCGAGACCAAGATGTCGCGCGAAGTGGTGATGTGTACGTGCTGGGAGATTTCCATGCTGTACTCCCAGCTACCGCCGGGCGGATGAATGACAAAGCCTTGCTCGGTATGCACGGGACCGCCTTGTAAGACCGGCTGACTTTCCACGGCGACATCGGTACACGTTAACTGCAATTGATCGAAGACATGCGCCAAGTGCATCTTCGTGGGACGGTTGATAACCAGCCCCATCGCGCCTTGTTCGCTGTGTTTGAAAATGTAGGTGACGGTCTTGGAGAAATTGGGATCGGCCAGGCCGGGCATGGCGATGAGAAATTGATTGGCGAGAAAGGGACCGGATGTGGGTCGAGTATGCATGGGTCGAGTATGAGATCGTCGGCCGGGTGTGGCAACCCGGTGCACAAAAAACCGCGCTAATTCGTGAGCTTTACGCTGCCGGTGAGCCGCTCGCCGATAAACTGCCATTCGTAGGCAAACCGCAGTTGATCGTATTGCGCCTGCATGTATGGCGGAAACGGATCGAAGGGTGAGGCGAGTTTCAAGATGCCGATCGCCGCTTGATCTAATTCCTTGTGACCGCTACTGCGACGCACGACAATTTGCGCGAGACTGCCATCGGCTCGTATCAACACTTCGAGGACGGGGTTGCCGCTCAACTCGCGATGGCGCGCGGCCATGGGATACTTGAGCGTGCCGAGACGTTCGACTTTGCGTTTCCAACCGTCGAGGTATGGGGCGACGAGCGCTTCGCGCGTGTTCGGCGCGACTTCCACTTCATGCTTTATCTTGCCGCGCAAGACCAACGACTTGTCGGCGCTGGTTGCGATGACCGGACCGGCCAGGGCATAAAAAAGTGCGAGCGGCGTTTCCGCCGATTGCGAAGGCGTCTTAACGCCGTGTTGCATCAACGGGTTTTTATTTTTCGAGTTGCTGGCGACGACATCGATGGCCGGATTGCCGGCGATCGCTTCTTGCCATTCGATGCCGGTACCATCGGCGATTCCCGCCAAATACGCGGGCAGCAGCGATGCGGTAGGGCTTGCTGCGCGGACTGCGTCCGTCGTGGTTCCGGAGCCTTGTTGATTGCGCTGCGCCAAATACGCGGCTTCGGGATTGAGCGTCTCGTTGGGCTTTTCGTCGGTCAGCAGCAAGACTTCGAGCGACTGAGTGCCGGCAAATGGATTGCTGGGCACCGCAAACGTGACGCCGAGAATGACGATGCCGTGCAACAGCGCCGCGAGAAATAGCGTCGTCGTTAAGCGTTCGCGCGCGGGAGCGAGCGACGCGACCAATGGCTTGGGCGTTCCGAAGGCGGGTTCGTCTTTGACTTCGAGCGATGCACTCACCATACCGAAATTATAAGTCGATCGCGTGCCATTCAATTTGACGCGCTTCACTTCCCGGCGAATGTAAGCGCGCGGCGAGTTCGCGACTGGCTTCGATACGGCCGTTGGCATCGATGCGTAACACCTGCCGAATGCCCATGTCGCGCGCCACCTTTCGCCAATTATCGGGACCGGCGACGAAGATCGCCGTTGAGGCGGCATCGGCCAGCGTCGCATCGCCGGCGACGACGGTCACGGCCATCGTGTGCGTGGCGGATCGCCCAGTGTGCGGATCGAGAATGTGGTTGAAACGCTCGGTGCCGCGCATCGCAAAGCGTTCGTAGTCACCGGACGTCGACAGACTTTCGTCGCCGTGCAATTCCAACCAGGCGATCGGTTCCGGCCCGCGGGGATTGCGAATCGCCACTCGCCACGGCCGCGCTTGCGTATCGGTCATCGCGGAGCCGAAGGCGCGCAAATTGCCGCCGGCATTGATAAGCGCATTGGCAATTCCGCGTTGCTTAAGGATCTCTACGCCGCGATCGACCGTATAACCCTTGCCAATCGCGCCCAAATCCAAAAGCAAATCGCTTCGGCGACTACTCACCAGTCGATCCTCGATGACGAGGTCGGCGAGTGTCGGCCGATCTTTATGCCAGGCATCCAACTGCGCATCGGTTGGCCACGGACGCGTCGCATCGCGATCCGCGCGATTGAAGCCCCATAACTCGACTAAGCGACCGACGGCCGGATCGAACGATCCGCTGCTGAGCCGCTGCAGTTCTTGCGAACGCAGTAATAGTTTAGCGAGCGCCGGCGACACACTGGCCTTTTGCCCGATCGCGATGGCTTTGTTCAGACGCACCAGTTCGCCGTTGTTTTCCCAGGGATACCACTCGCGTCCCAAATACCGCATCTCGCCGCGCACCACGGTCATTGCATCGCGAGCCTTTTTTGGATCCGCCGCGACGACGTCGATAGAAACCGTCGTGCCCATCGCGAGGAATTCGATGTGTTGTTGAGTCAGTTGTTGTTTTGAACAGCCGGAGAGAAGAAAGACAGCGATGAGTGATGAGTGAAGTGCGATGGGCAAGAGTCGCTCCGCGCTCCTAACAGCATGGGCCCTAAGTGGTTTGCAGATTTGCTCATCACCCATCACCGCTCATCCATCACTTCTTTAGACGCTTAGCA
>JAYTQU010000391.1:0-3227 GCA_043746555.1 Pseudomonadota bacterium
ATGGCATAGTCTCCGTCGAATTCAAACGAGATTACCGGCGTGAGATCGGGAAGTCGCGAGATTGCGAGCTAGACCGAAATACTTCGCTCATACCGGCAAGTTTACCTACTTATCGCTTCACGATCTCAAACTCGCGCGCCAACGGCCGCAAGTCAACTCAATCGTCTTGCAGGTTGGCGCCGGGGAACAAGGTGTCGTTAAAGCCGAAGAATCGCATATCGCGAATACGCACGGGATACAACACGCCAAACAAATGATCGACTTCGTGTTGCACCACGCGCGCGTGAAATCCGCTGACCGTGCGATCGATCGCACTCCCAAATTGATCGCGGCCTTGATAACGAATATTTTTGTACCGTGGCACTAACCCGCGCATGCCGGGTACCGATAAGCAACCTTCCCACCCGTCTTCGATATCTTCGCCTTGCGCCGACCACTGCGGATTCACCAGCACCGTGTACGGCACGAAATCGGCGTCGGGATAACGGGGATTCGGTTCGCTGGATTCTTTCGCGGCACCAAAAATCACGACCTGCAACGACACGCCAATTTGCGGCGCGGCGATGCCCGCACCGTTCAGCGCCTGCATCGTTTCCTGCATGTCGGTCAGCAATGCATGTAGCTCGGGCGTATCGAATTGCTCCACAGGTTTTGCCTGTTGCAACAGAATCGGATCGCCCATTTTGAGTACGGATTGGATGGCCATGAGAATTGTGGGCGCAAGAATTGAGTACGTGAGGTTACACTCGGCCTAATCGCGTCGCAACGTTGCTCTTCCATGGCCTATATAATGTCTCGTCTACAACTCGAAACCCCACTCATGACCGAAACCATTATCATTGTCGGCGCAAGCCACGCCGGCGCTCAAGCAATCGACAGTCTGCGGCGCGAGGGTTTCAAGGGCCGCATCGTGCTGATCGGCGACGAGCCTTATTTGCCCTACCAACGTCCGCCGCTTTCCAAAAAGTATTTGCTCGGCGAGTTGCCGATCGAGCGGCTCGCGATTCGCGCTGCGCCGTTTTACGATCAGCATCAGGTTGAGATGCGCCTAAACTCCCGAGTCACGCGAATCGACACCGCGCAAAAATTGATACGGCTAGGCGATGGCAGCGAACATCGTTACGACAAACTGATACTTTGCGTCGGCAGTCGCGTACGCAAACTTAGTTGCCCAGGCAGCAATCTCAAAGGCGTTCACTATGTGCGCACCGTCGACGACATCAACCATATGCAGCCCGAATTGGCGCCCGGCAAACGCATGGTCGTGATCGGCGCGGGTTACATTGGGCTTGAAACCGCCGCCGCTGCGCGCAAGTTGGGACTCGAAGTCACCGTCCTTGAGATGGCTGATCGCTGTTTGAATCGAGTAACCGCACCCGTCATCTCGGAGTTCTATACGCAACGCCATGCACAAGACGGTGTGCCGATTCGAACCAACACCCGCGTCGAAGCATTGATCGGCGCTGAACACGTCGAAGCCGTGCAATGCGTTACTCAAGACGGCAGTAGCGAAAAAATTCCCGCCGACATCGTCGTGGTCGGTGTCGGTATCGTTCCCGAAGTCGAATTAGCGCAAGCGGCGGGACTCAAATGCGACAACGGTATTGTCGTCGACGATCACTGTCGCACATCCGATGCCAGTATCTACGCAGCGGGCGATTGCACGAATCATCCGAGCGTGCGATACAGCGGTCGCGTGCGACTGGAATCGGTGGACAATGCTATCGAGCAAGCGCGCGTTGCTGCTGCGAATATCTGCGGCAAGAGTGCCGAACATGCACACACGCCGTGGTTCTGGTCGGATCAATACGATGTGAAATTGCAAACTGCCGGGCTCATGCAAGGTCACGATCGGCAAGTTGTGCGCGGCGATCCGAAGTCGGGACACTTTTCAGTGTGGTATTTGAAGGACGGCGAATTACTGGCCGTGGACGCCATCAATCGACCCGGCGATTTTATAACGGCAAAACGTTGGATCGGCGAACGTAAACACCCCGATCCCGATAAGCTTTGCGACGTGGCGCAAGATTTGAAGTCGCTGTAAACTGGCGTCGCGCGACGCGATTCGACGTGCAAAGCGTCGAGGTTTCTTACAGTGCCGCTTGTAACGAGTAGGCGCTCGCTCGCGGGAATCCTTCTAAGCTGCTGACCGAGTTCGCTCGTGCGGTGCACGGCATGCGACTGGCATGTAATGACGTCCACTCTAGCTGGTTTTTGCTATCCCGCGATGCCCAAAGTTCGATACTCCGCTCCAAACGCCATTCGATACGCGCCGCTCGTATTCCTATTTTCGTGCTTAATGTCGTTGGGCGCACATGGCGCCGATCGCGATGTGCGTGTGCTCCGCTACGAGCCGGTATCGATTGATTTCCAGGGCACCGCGTCGTCGTCCAACCCCTCGGCGTCAAAAAAGTCCACCGCCACTGTCGGCACCATGCGTTTCAGCGCATTTGGAAAAAGCTACACGATCGCACTACAACCCAACACAAATTTGGCAACGGCTTTGGCAACTGGGGCAACTCGCGCGCAGGCCTTGCGCGGAACGCTCGACGGTCGCGCCAACTCATGGGCAAGAATAACGCGCGTCGGCGATAAAGTGCATGGCTTGTTTTTCGACGGCGCAGAACTG
Source organism: Pseudomonadota bacterium (assembly GCA_043746555.1). Classification (GTDB taxonomy): domain Bacteria; phylum Pseudomonadota; class Gammaproteobacteria; order Steroidobacterales; family Steroidobacteraceae; genus CAZQYC01. The sequence continues at coordinate 2,630 of JAYTQU010000391.1, forward strand.
CTTGCCATCGAACCGGCCTCTGCAATCGACGCGCCTTCAGTCGAGGGCACGGTGATTTTTCGTCTCGCCGATACGCAAACCGATTTGGGCTCGGCGTTTTGCGCTGTCCTGAAAACTCCTGTCCGACAATCTTCTGACACAGCGAGTGGACTCGCGATTTTCAATTCGCTCAGCAGCGAATCGAAGCAGATGCTGGCACAGATGCAAACGGCGGGCGTAAGCACGCGCTTGCAACTCTCCGCCCTGATGGATATTAAATTTCGTCAACGCTATAGCGACGATGTGGCGGCCAACGACGCCATCGTGGCGCGCGTTAACAACATCGACGGCATTTTCAGCAGTCAATTGGGCGTCGAAGTGGAATTAACGACGGTGCTTGCGCCGGAAACGCCGAACACACCGATCTTCAACAGCACCGATCCGGGAACACTATTGCAAGCGGTCGCCAAACTGCGCGGCGATTCGCCAAATCTCTATTCGTCGGGCGTCACGCATTTGTTCACCGGCACGGACATGGACGGAACCACCGTCGGCATTGCCTACATGGATGGCGTGTGCGGACAACGCTATGCCGCAAGCGTCAGTGAAGCGCGCGATC
>JAYTQU010000392.1:0-8562 GCA_043746555.1 Pseudomonadota bacterium
CCACACTTCCGCGAACTGTCCCGAACCGCCGGTTTGTTTCTTGTGGATGTACTGCTCTTCGATCTTGCGAGTGAAGGTTTCGCGATAGGCCACTTGCGGCTGACCCATGACGCCTTCGACATTGAATTCCGTGCGCATGCGATCAAGCGTCACCTCTAAGTGCAGCTCTCCCATGCCGCGCAAAATCGTTTGGCCGGTTTCGCGATCGGTTTCCAAATGCAGCGAAGGATCGGCGCGAACCATCTTGCCAAGAGCGGCGTTGAATTTTTCTTGTTCGGCTTTGACTTTCGATTTCACCGACACGCTAATCACGGGGTCGGGAAAGCGCATACGCTCCAAGACAACGGGGTGCGCCGAGTCGCACAGCGTATCGCCGGTGTCGGTTTCAGCGAGCGACACGAGTGCGATAATGTCGCCGGCGCGCGCTTCTTCGATGGGATTCGCTTCTTTGGCGAACATCTCGACCATGCGACCGATTTTTTCGCGCTTACCGCGAGTCGTGTTTTGCACCGACGCGCCCTTGGTCAACACGCCCGAATACACACGAACGAAGGTGAGTGCGCCGTAGACGTCGTTGATCACTTTGAACGCGAGTGCCGAGAACGGTTCATCGTCCGAGCATTTGCGTTCGCCGATCGGTGTACCGTCGGCATCGACTGTCTTGATGGCTTCAACGTCGGTCGGCGCGGGCAGGTAATCGACCACCGCATCCAACACTTGCTGAACGCCTTTGTTCTTGTACGAAGAGCCGCACAGCACGATGGTGAACGCGGAAGTAATCGTGCCCTTACGCAAACACTTGCGCAGCGTGTCGGCGGATGGCGCGGTTCCATGGGTGAGATAAGCGTCCATTGCTTCGTCGTCTTGCTCGAGACAGGTGTCGACCAGCTCGGTGCGATACTTTTCTATATCGGCCAGAATTTTGCGATCGCTCGGCACGGTGATCCCAAGTTTATCGGCGATATCGGGTGTGATATCGAGCACTTGCCATTGCGCATCTTTGTCGTCCGATTCCCATACCAGTGCTTTCATCTCCACGAGATCGATCATGCCTTTGAAGTCGTCTTCAGATCCAATCGGCAACTGCACGGGCAACGGGCGAGAGCCCAAACGCTTCTTGATCATGTCCATGCAGCGCAGAAAATTCGCGCCACTGCGATCCATCTTGTTGACGTAGCACATACGCGGCACGTTGTAGTTGTCGGCCAAACGCCAGTTGGTTTCGGATTGCGGTTCTACACCGGCCACGCCGTCGAACACTACCACCGCGCCGTCGAGTACCCGCAGCGAACGATTCACTTCGATGGTGAAGTCGACGTGTCCGGGGGTGTCGATGAGATTGATTTTCTTGTTGCGCCAGAAAGCGGACACTGCGGCGCTTTGAATGGTGATACCGCGCTTCTGTTCTTGCTCCAAATAGTCGGTGGTCGTCGAAGTCTTCAAGTCCTTGGTATCGTGAATGTCGATGATTGTGTGCTTACGCCCCGTGTAATACAGGATGCGCTCGGTGGTGGTGGTCTTACCGGCGTCCACATGGGCGATGATGCCGATGTTACGGATATCGGCAAGTGGGGTAGTGCGGGGCATAGAAAACTTCCAGTCAAGTTTTAGGTTAAATTGGGACGATCGAATCGCCCATTCTAGCCGAACTCGAGCCGAACTTGGGCCGGCAAAAGAATTTTTTGCCGGCGTTGCGTCGACAATCGCCGATGACGATCGCCGATGACGATCCACGCTTTTCGATTAATGCCGGTGAGTAGCGTCCGCGAGTTAGTCCACCCACACCCGCGCGTTGCGAAACATTCGGGTCCACGGGCCGTCTTCACCCCAGTGCTCGGGATGCCAGGAATTTTGCACGGTGCGATACACGCGTTCAGGGTGTGGCATCAATGCGGTGATACGGCCATCGGCATTGGTGATCGCGGCGATGCCATTTGGCGAGCCATTAGGATTAGCGGGATAGCGCACGGTCGATTCCCCATGGTGATCGACAAACCGCAATGCGATCTTGGTATTGATCGCCTGAGCATCGAGTGGATGAGCAAATTCCGCGCGTCCTTCACCGTGCGCGACGGCTATCGGGATGCGCGAGCCATGCATGCCAGTGAAGAACAGAGAAGGGGAGGGAAGGATTTCCACCAAATTTAAACGTGCTTCGTATTGCTCAGACCGATTGCGCACAAAGCGCGGCCAGTGTTCGGTGCCCGGCAGCAATGATTTCAGCGCCGCAAACATTTGACAGCCATTGCACACACCGAGTGCGAAGGAATCGGACCTCGCAAATAACGCGGCGAACTGATCGCGCAAAGCCGCGTTGAAGAGAATGGCTTTTGCCCAGCCTTCACCCGCGCCGAGCACATCGCCGTAAGAAAAACCGCCGCAGGCGACCACGCCTTTGAAGTCAGCAAGTTTTGCGCGACCCGTGAGCAAATCGGTCATGTGCACATCGATGGCATCGAAACCGGCGCGATGAAATACCGCGGCCATTTCCGACTGACTGTTGACGCCTTGCTCGCGCAAAATGGCGACTCTGGGTCGAACGCCGGTGGCGATGAACGGAGCCGCGTTGTCGAGGCCTGGGTTGAAGGTCAGTTTGGCGTGCAAACCTGGATCGGTCGGATCGATAGCCGATTCGTATTGTTCACGCGCGCATTCAGGATTGTCGCGCAGGGACTGCATTCTGAAACTTGTTTCCGACCAGGCGCGATGCAGGTCGGTACGAGATTCATCGATAGCGATTTTTCCGTTCACCGAAAATCGAACGCGGTCGGTGTTCGTAACTGCGCCTAATAGTCGAACGCAAGATGCAATGTGGTGGCGAGCAAGGAGCTCGTTGACGGCCAACAGTTCGGACTCACGAACCTGCAGGACAACGCCCAATTCTTCGTTAAACAGCGCAGCCACCGCGTCATCGCCAGCATGATCGACCTCGATCCCGCAATGTCCGGCAAACGCCATCTCGGCGAGCGTGACGAACACGCCGCCATCGGAGCGATCGTGATACGCAAGCGCCAGCCCGCGTTCTTTAATGTCGGTCATCGCGGCAAAGAAGTTCTTCAAGCGTATAGGTTCATCGCAGTCCGGCGTTTCTGCGCCGAGCTTCCCGAAAACTTGGGCGAGACACGAGCCACCGAGTCGCGCGCGACCGATGCTCAAATCGATGAGCAACAAACGCGTGTCGCCGCAGTCGGTGCGCAATTGCGGCGTAAGCGTGCGACGGACATCGCGTACCGGTGCGAACGCCGAGACGATCAGCGAGACCGGCGCGAGCATTTTGTTTCCGTCCCACGCCGTCTTCATCGACAACGAATCCTTGCCAACCGGAATCGCGAGATCGAGCGCGGGACAAAATTCCTCGCCAACCGCTTTCACCGTGGCATAGAAATCGGCGTCTTCTCCCGGTTCGCCGCAAGCCGCCATCCAGTTTGCGGATAAGCGGATCAGTTTGATGTCGGCTATATCGGCCGCCGCAATATTCGTGATCGCTTCGGCCACGGCCATGCGGCCGGATGCAGGCGCGTTGATTAGGGCAAGCGGCGTGCGTTCCCCCATCGACATGGCTTCGCCCGTCGTGGAAACGTAATCGCTAATCGTGACTGCAACGTCGCTGACCGGAACTTGCCAGGGCCCCACCATTTGATCGCGCGCGATCATGCCGCCGACGGTGCGATCGCCGATGGTAATCAGAAAACTTTTGTCGGCGATTGTGGGCAAACGCAGCAAGCGATAGGCCGCGTCGCGCAGGTCGATGCTGTGGGTTGGGAATGAATCGCCGAGCGATGCAATACTCTTTACATCGCGAGTCATTCGCGGCGGCTTGCCCAACAGCACATCGAGCGGCATGTCCACCGGTTGGGTCTTGTGCAACGAATCGCTCACGATAAGTTGACCGTCAGCGGTCGTGTGTCCGACGATGGCAAACGGACACCGTTCGCGCTCGCAGAGTTTTGCGAAGGCATCGATACGATCGGGCGCAATCGTTAAGACGTAACGCTCCTGCGCTTCGTTGCACCAGATTTCCAACGGCGAAAGATCGCGTTCATCGGAGGGAATCGCGCGCAGCTCAATGCGTCCGCCGCGTTTGCTGTGGTCGATGGATTCCGGAATACCGTTCGACAGTCCACCGGCGCCGACGTCATGAATAAGCTGTATCGGATTGGCGTCGCCCATTTGCCAACACGCATCGATCACTTCTTGTGCGCGCCGCTGCATTTCGGGATTACCGCGTTGCACCGAGGCGAAGTCGAGGTCGGCGCTGCTCGCGCCGCTGCCAACGGAGGATGCTGCACCGCCGCCTAGGCCAATGAGCATTGCCGGTCCGCCGAGTACGATAATTTTCGCACCGATAGTCACTTCGGATTTTTCAATGTGATCGCGGCGGATGTTGCCGAGGCCGCCGGCGATCATGATCGGTTTGTGATAGCCGCGCAGAGTCGCGCGATCGGTTGTCGCGGATAAGGCTTGTTCGTAGGTGCGAAAGTAACCCAAGATATTCGGTCGGCCGAATTCGTTGTTGAATGCCGCCGCGCCGATCGGTCCATCGATCATGATTTGTAGCGCCGAAGCAATCCGATCGGGCTTGCCGTGGTCGCGCTCCCACGCGTGTTCGAATCCCGGAATGCGCAAATTGGAAACCGAAAAGCCGCACAAACCTGCTTTGGGTTTTCCGCCACGGCCGGTTGCGCCTTCATCGCGAATCTCGCCGCCCGAACCGGTCGATGCGCCGGGAAATGGCGAGATGGCGGTGGGATGATTGTGCGTTTCGACCTTTAACAAGATATCGATCGGTTCCGCATGATAGGCGTAGCGCTTGGTGTCCGGCGCGGGAAACCAGCGTTGTCCGATCGACCCTTCAATAACTGCTGCGTTGTCGCGATAAGCGGAGAGCACTCCCTCGGGATTGTGCGCGTAGGTGTTGCGAATCATGGCCATCGGTGATTTCGCCTGCGGCTCGCCGTCGATGATCCAATTGGCGTTAAAGATTTTATGCCGACAATGCTCCGAGTTCGCCTGCGCGAACATCATCAGTTCAATGTCATTGGGGTTGCGTTGGCGCTTGCGAAAATTCTCGACGAGATAATCGATCTCGTCATCCGACAGCGCCAATCCCAAATCGCTGTTGGCTTTGGCGAGCGCCGTGCGTCCACCGACCAACACGTCAATGCTCTGTAGTTCGCGCCGCTTGCCATGAGCAAATAGTGTTTGCGCCTCGTCGTACGCAAAAAGCGGCGCTTCGATCATGCGATCGTGCAATGGCGGAGCCAGATGTTGGAGCGCGGCCGCGTCGAGCGATGGATCGGCGATAATCGAATAGGCGATGCCGCGCTCGATTCGCTCAACGTTTGCGAGGCCGCAGACATGCGCAATGTCGGTGGCTTTGCTCGACCATGGCGAAATGGTGCCGGGGCGTGGCACGACTAAAATCAGCTGCCCGGACGTTGAGTGGCGATGGCCGCCTCGCGGACCGTACGTGAGCAACGAGTCGAGAACGAACTTCTCGTGGGTATCCAGATCGCGAGTGCTCTGCACGAAGTGAACGAAGCGAGCATGCAGCGCGCTGACGCGTGCATCGCGCGATTGCAAGGCACCAAGAAGTTTCGTCAGTCGGAAAGCGGAAAGCGCTGTGGAACCGGGGAGCGTGAGCATTTTTGGAATCGGGAGGTCGGGAGAGCGACAGATCGGGAAAGCGATTTTGCGATCCCGTCAAGTCGCGCCCGTTACTTCCTATCTGTCGGCGTGTAAATGGGAGTGGGGAATTGTGTCACATTCGAGCCTTCCAGAGGACTCACTTTGCTGACGCCGCTCTTGCGCACTTCGTCGATTCGCAATACCGAATGCAACGGCAGGTAGGTGCGTTTAACGCCTTCGAACTCGGTTTTTATTTTTTCCTCGCCGGAATCGACCACCACCGACGAGCGCTCCCCAAACACCAATTCTTCCACTTCGACGAAGCCGAACAAGGCGCCGTGGCTGACTTTCTTGGCATAGATCTCGTAGACCTTGCCTTGATTGGCAAAGACGACCTTAAAAATGTGACTGGCTGCCATATGGGAGTGAGAGTTCGTTGCTACGCTGCCCGCATCTTACATAGCGCAGTGTCTGTCGTCAGGCGTTTCGTCAGTCTTTTGAGACATTACGCCAGCTCGACCAACGGGTTAGAGTAATTGGCGCACGCTGCGGCGAGTTGCGCGGATGCGCTGACGTAAGTTCTATATCGATCGAGGTGTGCTCTGGGAAGAGAGTCGATGGCACTGAAACTGCGAGTCATTAGCGACCACTATAAGCAACTGGGCAAGGCAACGTCGCGCATGTTTGGCGTGCATGGCGGTCGCATCGGTCGTGCGCCTGACAACGATTGGGTGTTGCCCGATCCGGAGCGCTATGTTTCCAGTCATCACGCGGCGATTCATTTTCGCGGCGGCGGTTGGATATTGGAAGACACCAGCACCAACGGCGTGTTCGTTAACGAAGGTAATACACCACTCTCGGTGAGTGGGCCGTACGTCATGAAGGATGGCGATCGACTGCGTTTCGGCGACTACGAATTTATCGTCGCCATCGACGATCGCAACGACTTTTCTGCCGATGCCAGTGGACAGATGCCGCAGCCGCCGGGATTGCGTCGGCGGGCGACGCCACAAAAGCGCGCGGTCGGGCAGTCTCATAGCGAGAGTCGGTACGGATCCGAGTCCGGATCCGATTTAGGCGCCGACCTCGACATCAGCGATTTGTTGGCTGGTGGCGGAGACGATTCCGAAAGCGGCGAGTTGGGGATCGAGCCGTTGCCCGGTTACAGCGTTGAAGAAAGTCCCCTGACGTCGCCAGTGACATCGCCACTGAAATCGCAAGCGACCGCGCGAGGCTTCGACGCCAAACCCAGTTCCAAAAACAAATCTGGGTCGAAGTCTCAGCAAGCGCAGTCGCCAACAATGGGGAAGAAAAATGGCCCAACCAGTTTGCTCGACGACTTTCTGACCGAGTCGCTGCCATCGGGCGACGGTCCGGGTCGGCTATCGCAGGGTAGTCCATCGGAAGACTGGCATATGTCGACGCGGCGGTTGGCAAAACGCGAGCCGACAGCGCCGACTAGCTCGCCAGTCGCGTCGCCACTCCAAACACAGACACCGATGCGTGTGGAAGTCGAACGCCCGCGGCGTACCACGCTGCAAACCGGCGAGTCGTTGAACGATGATTCCGGCGGAGCGGTCGATGCGTTTTGTCGCGGCGCCGGTATCGATGCCGCCGCTATTCCGACCGACGCACACTCAGTCTTGCTGACGCTCGCGGGACAAATGCTGCGCGAAGTGGTGTTGAGTTTGATGGAGAGCCTGAAAAATCGCGCCGATCAGAAGGATCGCTTTCGTTTAAGCAAGACCGGCATTCAACCGAATCACAACAATCCACTGAAGTTTTCCGCAAGTGTCGAAGAAGCGTTGCGAAAACTTTTGGACGCCAACAACACTCGCTATTTGGGTCCGGTAGAATCGCTGCGCGACGCATTTGGGGATTTGAAACATCACCAACTCGCTGTCGATACGGCTATGCAAGCTGCGCTCGACGATTTGCTGTACCGCCTCGAGCCGGGCGAATTGCAAGAGCGATTCGATCGTGGCTTGAAACGTGGACCGCTTTTGGGCGTCACTAACAAAACGAAGTACTGGGATCTCTATACGGAATTCTATCCATTGCTCAACCAACGCGACGCGCGCGGCTTGCCGGCCGTCTTTACGGAAGAATTCACGAGAATTTACGGCGAAAAAATCGCCGAGCTTGAAAATTCGAAGAAGAAGTGACGAGACGGGCCAATCGTCGATAGGCCCAGATCCCGATGCTTGCGGCGCGGTAGGCTAGTATCATTGGCCTAACCAAAGTACATACTACTGCCCATGTCCCGCGCTCGTCCTCGTTCCATTTCCGGCCCCATCGTCGTGAGCACCATTACCGTGGTGCTCACCGTCGCGCTCATCGCCGGCTGGATCGTCGTCGTCTCGCAGAACACTTCTCTCGGCGGCGCATTTTGGAGCAATCGTTGGTTACTCGCCGGTGGCATCGTATCGCTCGTCATCGTGATGAGCGTGGTATTGATGTTCAGTATTTTTCTGATGCGCGAAATTTTGGAAGTGCGTCGTCAACAAACCTTTATCGACTCCGTCACCCACGAACTGAAGAGTCCGCTCGCGTCGATCAAACTATGTCTCGATACGTTAGTGCGTGATGAGTTATCCAATTCGCAACGCGAGAATCTTCGTCAGATGATGTTGACCGACGTCGAGCGACTGTCAGTGTTTATGGATGACATTCTGGAGTCCAGCCGAATTTCGCATGGCGGTCGAACACAGCTGTGGACCGTGGTCGACATTCCGGAGCTTGTGCATCGCTGCGTAGACGGCGTGCAGAAGCGATACACTTTGGACGCGTCGGCTTTTCATATTACGATGCCGGACACATTGGCCATCACCACTGATCCGACCGCGCTCGAAATTGTGCTTAAAAATCTACTCGATAACGCCGTTAAGTACTCGCCTAGCCAGCCGCGAATCGAAGTGACTGTACGTCCCGAGC
>JAYTQU010000393.1:0-7192 GCA_043746555.1 Pseudomonadota bacterium
CGGCGACCGTCTTGCCGTCGCGTGCACCTTCCATGACTGCACAGGAAATATAAGCGACCGCTTCTGGGTAATTTAATTTGAGTCCACGCGCTTTGCGGCGTTCGGCCACAAGGCCCGCTGTGAACAACAACAATTTATCTTTTTCGCGCGGTGTGAGTTCCATAAGAAGTCTCTAGTAGCCTGTCGGAAGTCGTTTGCAAGAATGATTCGAACGCTTGGTTCCTTTCCGGCTAGTGACCGGAAGCTAACGCCTTCTCCCCTTCATCCTATGTCGCCCAAATGCGCGGCACAACTGCTTCGCGTCCGACGATGCGCAGCCGCAGCGATTGCCACAGTGTCACAAAAGCCCGCTTGGCAAAATCGCTATCGATACCGATCAAGCGGCACGACAACACGTTATCCACCAACGTACACGCAAACTCGTCATGTGTGCGCGCGGCGTCTAAATCATCCAGCGTAGCGGGATACGCCAACAACGTTCCGAGCAGCGTGTTTGCGGATAGTCCCCATGGCGCGTGCATCGTCGCGCTGTCGCCGTCGATGCGCAAGTGGTCGAGTAACGTAGGCTGTTCGTCGATCCAAACTTCAAAGTCCTGTCGCAGCTTCCCGGTGTCGAACGGTTCGCTACTAGCGGGACGGCCATAACAGGTCAGCTCCCAACCTATAAAGCGCGACTGACGATCCAAGCGCACAACGGTCGCCAGCGACGCATTCGCGTTGCGAAACACAATGGTTTCCTGCGGCAGCCATTCAAGCGTTGCGGCTTGGACGCGCAACTCTTGTTGTAAAACAGCGCAATGATTCGGCAATGCGCGGTAAAACTTGGTAGCCGCGGGCGTTGTGATCAAAGCGTGCGCGCCGCTCAAGAGTGTTGCTGCCAAATGCAATTGATCGCCGCCGACGATTCCACCGGGCGGATGCACTAAATAGACGTGGCACACTTCTCCTTCCGGATAGAACGGGCGTTGTACGATAAGCGGGCCGACATGTTGACGTGATGCGAGCACGGTGCGTGTCGGGTCGCGCGCGAATTGCAATTTGAGTTCGGCTCGCCAACCGCCTGTGTCGATAGTCGAGATGTCGGGAACGGCGCTCATAACTCATATAGTACCGTTACGCGTGGCGTTGTTATACGGTGAGATGATGCTTCACCATCTCGTCGCTCAACTCGCCGATCTTGCCGTTCGCAACTAGGCGGCCCTTGTCGAGAATACGGAATTCGCTGGCGACGCGGCGCGCGAAAGGAAGTTTTTGCTCCACCAACAGTACAGTGAGTCCGGTTTCTTTGTTGAGGCGCAGAATGAGATCGCCGATTTCATGCACGATGTTGGGCTGAATGCCTTCGGTGGGTTCATCGAGAATCAAAAACTTCGGCTCGATCACCAACGCTCTGCCGATCGCGAGTTGTTGTTGTTGACCGCCCGATAGATCGCCACCGCGACGTTGCAGCATCTGTTTCAAGACCGGAAACATCGCGAAAATGTGTTCGGGAATGGTCTTGCGTTTATCCTTGCGCACCGGCAAGCCGATCTTTAAGTTCTCTTCCACAGTAAGTTGCGAAAAAATCTCGCGACCTTGCGGCACGTAGCCGATGCCGAGATGCGCGCGTCGCTCCGCGGGTTGTTTGCGCAAATCCTGGCCGCCGTACTCAATCGATCCGGATGTCGTGTTGAGCAATCCCATGACGCTCTTGAGCAGCGTCGTTTTGCCCATGCCGTTGCGGCCCATCAAACACGTGACGGAACCTTGCGGCACAATCATGTCCACATCCCAGAGCGTGTGACTGCCGCCGTAGAATTGATTGAGTTTCTGAATTTCAAGCATAGGTTAGTCGTTAGTCACTAGTCGTTAGGAGTTAGCCAGAGGGTCGCCGTTGCATGTCCGACTAACGACTAACGCCTATTCTCCCAAATACACTTCCACTACCTTCTGGTTATTCTGTACTTCGTCGATCGAACCTTCCGCCAACACGCTGCCTTCGTGCAACACAGTGACGGTCTTAGCGATGGAGCGCACGAAGTCCATGTCGTGTTCGACGACCACGACCGAGTGTTGTCCCGCGAGCGAGGTGAGCAACTCGGCTGTGCGTTCGGTTTCTTGCGGCGTCATCCCGGCGACAGGCTCGTCGACCAATAACAATTCGGGTTGTTGCATGAGCAACATGCCGATTTCCAACCACTGCTTCTGTCCATGCGAAAGCGCGCCGGCCAGCGCGGTGCGTCGCTCGGTAAGATGAATCACGTCCAGCACTTCGTCGATGCGGTCGCGTTGTCGACCGTTGAGCTGTGAAGTGAGTGTCCGCCAGACGGATTTGTTGCCGGCCACGGCGAGTTCCATATTTTCAAAAACGCTGTGCGATTCGAACACAGTGGGCTTTTGAAACTTACGACCGATGCCCGCTTGTGCGATTTCGGGTTCCGTCATGTCGAGTAGATTGGTCGTTTGTCCGAACCATGCAGAGCCGTGATCGGGACGTGTCTTGCCGGTGATGACATCCATCATCGTGGTTTTTCCGGCGCCGTTCGGACCGATAATGCAGCGCAGTTCGCCAACGTCGATGTACAGCGTCAATTCGTTCAGCGCACGAAAACCGTCAAAGCTCACCGTGATGTCTTCGAGATACAAAATAGTTTTGTGCGATACATCGGGCGCCGCCTCGCCGTTGCGCTTGCGCCTGGCCCAACGCGCGATGTCGTTTATTTTTTTAAAAGTCTTTTTGGCGGAACTCATGCGGCTTGCGCCTCATTGCGCTTCAATAAGCCGACACAGCCGTTTGGCAAAAACAAAGTTACGAACACGAATAACGCGCCGAGGGCGTACAACCACATCTCCGGTAACTCGGTGGTGAGATACGTTTTTGCGTAATTCACCAGTACCGCGCCCGCTACTGCGCCGTACAACGTACCGCGACCGCCGATCGCGACCCAGATAACGATTTCAATCGAATTGATCGGCGAGAATTCACTGGGATTGATAATGCCGACTTGCGGCACATATAGCGCGCCCGCGATTCCCGCAAGCACGGCTGAGAACGCGAACAGCCACACCTTGTACGATTCGACACGATAGCCGATGAAGCGCGTACGACTTTCGGCATCGCGCACGGCTTGAATAACGCGTCCGGCGCGCGAACTCACAATGTAACGACAAACAATGTAACCCAATGCGAGCGCCAACGCAGTGCAAACGAACAACGCGATGCGCGTGCTGGGTAGGTGTAGATCGAAACCCAAAAGCTCTTTGAAATCGGTGAATCCATTATTGCCGCCAAAGCCCATGTCGTTACGAAAAAACGCCAGCATCAACGCATAGGTTAGCGCCTGCGTGATGATGGACAAATACACGCCGGTGACTCGCGAACGAAACGCAAACCAACCGAATAGAAATGCCAGCACGCCGGGGACAATAATTACCATCGCCATCGCAAACCAAAACATGTCGAATCCGTGCCAGAACCACGGCAATTCCTTCCAATTCAGAAACACCATGAAGTCGGGCAGGATCGGATCGCCGTAGACACCGCGCGTGCCGATTTGTCGCATCAGGTACATGCCCATCGCGTATCCGCCCAGCGCGAAGAACGCGCCGTGGCCCAAACTCAAAATGCCGCAGTAACCCCAAACCAAATCGACGGAAATCGCAAGCAATGCGTAACACATGTACTTGCCGATTAACGTGACCGTGTATGAAGACAAGTGCAGCGCCGAAGCTTCAGGTGTCGCGAGATGCAAAATCGGTACGAGCAGCGCAACAGCGGCAAGCACAGTCAAAAATACTTTGCCGCCCTTGTCGGCATGCAGAAGTTGCAAGAGTTGAGCAGCGCGCGTCATCACTGTTGCTCCGCTGCGCGACCCTTTTGCGGGAACAAGCCACGCGGTCGTCGTTGAATGAACAAAATCAATGCGATCAGTACAAAGATTTTCGCGAGCACTGCGCCCGAATAAGGTTCCAGCACTTTGTTGACAACGCCGAGCGACATGCCGCCGATCATCGTGCCCCAGAGATTGCCGACGCCGCCGAATACCACCACCATGAACGAGTCGACGATGTATTGCTGTCCGAGATTCGGTCCGACATTGGTTAACTGACTGAGCGCGACACCGGCGACGCCCGCGATGCCGGAGCCCAAACCGAAGGTCATCGCATCCACCCATTCGCTACGCACGCCCATGGCGCGCGCCATCGCGCGGTTTTGCGCGACCGCGCGAACGGTCAAACCCAATCGCGTGCGTTTAAGTACCCACAACAGCACCGCGAACACAATGAACGTGAACAACACAATGTAGAGACGATTGAAGGTGATCGACAACGCTTCGTTAATTTGCCACGAACCGGACATCCATTGCGGCGTCTCTACCGGACGATTGTTGGCGCTGAAAATATCTCGAACGATTTGCTGCAGGATCAAGCTAACGCCAAAGGTGGCGAGCAAGGTTTCCAGTGGGCGACCATAGAGAAAGCGCACCAATCCGCGCTCGATCAGAATTCCGACCGAACCCGACACAATGAACGCCAGCGGGATCGCGACCAAGATCGACGCGCCGATGTGATTCGGCATGCACAGTTGCACGACGTACGTGGTGTAGGCGCCAAGCATCATGAGTTCGCCGTGCGCCATGTTGATGACGCCCATTACGCCGAAGGTGATGGCCAGACCAATCGCGGCGAGCACGAGTACCGAACCCAAACTCAAGCCGAAAAACATCGTTTCCACTAGACCGTAAACGTCGCGCCAAAGGTTGATATGACTGACGGCGTCGAGTGCGGACTTGCGTACGTCCGCGTTTGTTTCTAAATATTTTCCATCGGCGCTTTGCGCGAGCAAGGATTGAAGTGCGTTATATGCTTTGGGGTTTAAGCTGTGACTCAGTGTTTCGACGGCATGGATACGTATTGTAACGTCTTCGCTCGTAATGTCGGCTAACGCTAATCCGATTTCGATCTCGGTTTTCACGGCGCGATCGGTTTCCTTCGCTTTATATGCGCGCAACTCGGCAATGCTGTCTTCATTCAACGAGCGCAGCATTTCGGTGACGGCGGCGAGTCGCACGACGCTATCCTTACTGCGAAGATCGAACTGTGCGATGTCCCCGCGCAATGCCTTGCGTAAACCGTTGTTGGTGCCGATCTGGTCGAATCCAGCGGCTGCGGCGCTCCCGGCCGATTGTCCGGTGAGCGCATCGGTGAGTTGTAACGGATCATTTGCTTCGGCCGTGATGAAGACTCTGTTATCCGCGGTGCGCGCGTACAGGTTGCCGTCCAAGAACGCTTGTAGCAATTGCTTGGTGCCCGGCTGTTGCAAATCAACCAGGGCTTTTGCTATTTCTTTTTTTTCCGCATAGCTCGCAGCCGGTAATTTTGTAATCGCAGCGACGAATTCCTCGCGTGCGTCGGCATGCGCGATGGTGCTTACGCTGAAAAACGCCAACGCCGATAACAGCGCCGCCAAATGGATTCGTCGATAGAACACTCGTGTGGGTGTGCCTGATTGGACTAGTGAGCGAAACATGATGAAAGAGATCGCTTAACCAACCCGGCCCCCGCTGTGCGGGGGCCGGTTAAGTGCGCCGCTTTCGGCAAGCTCGCTAACTTTATTTGTAGTTTTGTCCCGAACACACCTTCGTGACTTTATTGTAGTTACCGCACTTGAGCGTCACCCAATCGGCTTCGATGTTTTTGCTGCCCGGCAAGTAGTCGGACCAGGCGTCGCCCGGCACTAAGCCCTTGGTCTTCCACACCACGTTGAACTGTCCGTCGGCGCGAATTTCGCCGATGTACACCGGCTTGGTGATGTGATGATTGGGCAATAGTTTCGCAATGCCACCGGTGAGATTCGGCGTTTCAAGCCCGGGTAATGCGGCGATGACTTTGTCCGTATTGGTCGTACCGACCTTTTGCACGGCCTTAACCCACAGATTGAATCCGATCACATGCGCTTCCATCGGATCGTTGAAGGTGCGCTTGGGATTTTTCGTGAACGCGTGCCATTTGTTAATCCACTCCGTGTTCACGGGACTCTTGACGCTCATGAAGTAATTCCATGCGGCCAAGTGGCCGACCAACGGTTTGGCGTCGAGGCCCGATAGTTCTTCTTCGCCCACCGAGAACGCCACCACCGGGATGTCTTCCGCGGAAATTTTTTGATTGCCGAGTTCCTTGTAGAAGGGCACGTTGGCGTCGCCGTTGATGGTGGAGACCACCGCCGTCTTCTTGCCTGCCGAACCGAATTTCTTGATCTTTGCGACTTCGCTTTGCCAATCGGAGAAGCCGAACGGCGTGTAATTGATGATGATGTCTTCGGGTTTGACTCCCTTTAATTTGAGATAGGCCTCCAAGATCTTGTTGGTGGTGCGCGGATACACGTAGTCTGTGCCTTCAAGCACCCACCGCTTCACGCCGACGTCCTTCATCAAGTAATCAACGGCGGGAATCGCTTGTTGATTCGGAGCGGCACCGGTGTAGATCACGTTCCTTGAGGATTCTTCGCCCTCATATTGAACCGGATAGAACAACAAGCCATCGTCCTTTTCGAATACCGGTAATACGGATTTGCGCGACACTGATGTCCAGCAACCGAATACCACCGCCACTTTGTCTTTCTCTAAAAGCTCCGCGGCCTTTTCGGCGAACAATGGCCAGTTGGAGGCGGGATCGACGACCACGGCTTCGAGCTTCTTGCCGAGGAGTCCGCCTTTCTTGTTTTGCTCATCGATGAGCATGAGCACGGTGTCCTTCAAGGTGGTTTCGGAAATCGCCATCGTTCCCGATAGCGAGTGGAGTACGCCGACTTTGATCGTGTCGGCTGCATTGGCGAGCGATGCAACGGCAAGCATGGCTGCCGCCGGCAAAACACTCTTTGCGATTGCTTTGAGTTTCATTGTTTCATCCTAGGTGAGTGATGATTGATTGAGTAAGTGATGGAGTGATTGAAGAACTACATTTGTACTTGCAGACCGATGCCGTACTGTTTGGCAGTGACGCCTGGTTTGCTGTCAGCGTCAATGTAGAACGCGCTGATGCGAGCGTTGAATTGCTTGATGATGTAGTTGAGGTCGACTTCCAACGTGTTTTGATCCACGTTCGGCGCAATCGGCGGTACATAGTCTTTGAAAGTGGTTTGACCGTATTTGGCCAACACTTGAAACTTGCCGATGCCTACCTCTGCAGGGAACAGGTATGCGCCGAGCATGTA
>JAYTQU010000394.1:0-8836 GCA_043746555.1 Pseudomonadota bacterium
CTTTGCTCGTGTCTTCGTCAACCCAACGATAGCGGAAGAAACCCAGGCCCATTTCTTCCCACGTTTGATCGCCCCATCGCACCGTTTGCGTCGGGTCGGGGTTCGCCGGGTTTTGCTTGGAGTTATCCCAGGTCATATCCCACACCAATTTCGAGCCCTTCGGAATCAGCACCGGCTCCTTCAGCACGTATCCCGTTTGCCAATTGAAATCGTAGCGCGGAACATTCAAGAGAATTTCTTTGCGGCCGTCGGGGAAGATGGCGGTCATACGCGCCGCTTTGCCGCGCAAATGTGCGTGCGGCATCATGTCGTAGATCAGCATGTCGCGTTTGATCTCGCGAGTCTGCGTCACGGTGTAGTCCTTAGCGCCCGGCGGGATCACAAAGCGCTGATCGCCCATCACGTTCATGTGCAACGGATACTTCGGGGGATTTTTATAGAAGTACAAACCGACCTGGCTGTGATCGGTCGCCTCTTTGCCGCTCGCCGTGTAGTGAACTTGGAAAATAAAGCTGGAGTCTTTCGGAAATAGCACGCCGGTGTCTTTCGGGAAAGTGATCGGTTGCAAACCCGGCGCGAAGCCGCCGAGATTTCCCGGCGCATTACAGAAGCGTCGTCCGCCACCGCCGTTGGACAACTTGCGATCGCCCGGTCGCGCGTCGCTCGGATTGTTGACGATGATGTGATGCACAACCGACTTGTTGCCGACGTGCACTTCTAAGCCGCGAATCCAGACATCGTGACCGATTGGATTTTTCACTTCGGGACATTGATATTCAATGACGCCGGTCGCCGGAACGGTGTACGCGGGGACGTCGATGATGACGTCGGGTTTGCCGAGTTTCCATTCGTTAGTATCGGGCTTTAGCGTAGTGAGCGGATCGTTTCCGGCACCGCGCGGCGCACCGGCCTCGATCCAATGCACCAGCGTTTTTGTCTGCGTATCGGAAAGCGATCGATCGCCAACGAACGAACCGTAGTGCGGATCGGCGTGCCATGGCGGCATGCGCTTGGTGCGCACCACTTCGCGAATCATCGGCGCGAACCCTTTCACCACATCGTAGCTGGTCATGGCCCACGGCGCGACGCCGCCCGTTTGATGGCAGGCCGTGCATTTTTCTTCGAGCAACGGCGCGATTTCTTTCGAATATGAAATCTTTTGATGCACCGCGTTGCGATCTCGTTCCGGCATGTTGACGATGCAGCCGGCGCTATTCACTTGCGCGTTCTTCACGGTCTGACCCGAGAGCACTGCATCGATGGCGTCTTGCGTATAGTGATTCTGCGCAACCGGACGTTGCTTCTCGTAGCTCAAACGATCGTCGATGGGACCGCGATACGCAAGCGTCCAGGTTTTCGGATCGATCACAAATACTTCGGCGGTGCGGGTAATGCCCAGCGACTCGCCGATCAACTGTGTTCGGTCGACCAGGACGGGAATGTCGAAGCCGAATTCTTTGGACTCTGCCGCGATAGTGTCGCGCGTGTCTTGTAGATTCGAGTTGATCAGCAGGAACGCAACGCCTTTGGCTTGGTACTGATCGCGCACTTCGCGTAAGGCGGGAACGGCTTGACGCACAATCGGGCAACCGTTGCCCTGCACCATCAGCACGACCGCCTTCATGTCGGAGAGGTAGTACAGTTCATGCGATTTACCGTCGGCATCGGTCAGTCGAAAGTTATCGACGTGATCGCCTGGACTCAGTGTTGAACTGTGGGTTGTTCCGTGGGTTGATCCGTGGGTTGAACTGTGAGCCAATGCGGAATTCGCGAGCGCAAAAATGGCTGCGGTCGCCGCCAATATTCGAAACACCCTCTTCATCGCAACCCCCAAAACTACGAAAAAAGCAGATTGGAAGGATAGCCAAACGATTCCTAGTCCACAACGACTTTATCGACATTAGTGTCAATAAGGGCTTTTGAGGGTGAAAAGTTTTGCTTACGACGGGTGAAACGCAGTTTGAGTTAAGGTTTTTCCGCAAATACCGCCCGCATTTCCTTTTTGAGAATCTTGCCCGCCGGATTGCGCGGTAAGGGCTCAGGCCAAAATTTGATTTTGACCGGAACTTGAAACGCTGCGAGTTTGGTGGCGACGAAGGCGCGAAGTTCGTCTTCGGTGACTTGTGTGCCCGGTTTGAGATGTACAACGGCACCGGGCTCTTCGCCCAACGTGCGATGCGGAATGCCGACGATAGCGGCATCCATCACGGCGGGATGGTCGTAGAGCACGCTTTCGACTTGAATGCAGTAAATATTTTCGCCGCCGCGAATCAAAATATCCTTGGCGCGATCGACGATGAACACAAACCCTTCCTCGTCTACGCGCGCGAGATCGCCCGTCTTCACCCAACCGTCGATAAATGTTTGCGCCGTGGCTTCGGGATTATTCCAATAGCCTTTGATGATTTGCGGACCGAACGCCCATAGCTCGCCGACTTCGCCAATGGGTAATTCGCGAATTCCGTCGACGCTCATGATTTTGACCGCACACACGGGCGACGCAGGCCCGCAGGAGTCCGGGCGATTGATGTAATCCTCGCCGAAATTACCGCAGAACGACGCGGAGGTTTCGGTCATACCCCAACCGTTGCCGGGTTTGGCTTGCGGAAAGACTTCCACAATTCGACGTACCAATTCCGGCGCAGACGGAGCGCCGCCGTAACTTACGGTTTCCAACGACGATAAGTCATAGTTCGCACGCGCGGGATGCTCGATCAGTTGCCACGCAATAGTCGGCACACCGCCCGCAGACGTAACTTTCTCGCGCTGAATTAATTCCATCGCTTTCTCCGCATCCCACTTGCGCATCAGCACCATCTTATTCCCGTAAAACGCCGTGGGAACCATGCTGGCGCTGCAACCGGTGACGTGAAACAACGGCACGACCAACAAGCCGATCTTCTGTGGATCGTCGGGCGAAATTGGCGGCACCGGCTCGCCGCGTCGCAAAAGCAGACGCGATTGCACCAGTCCCGCTGTGCCGATATTGGTGAGCAGATTGCGGTGCGTACCGAGCGCGCCTTTGGGTTTTCCTGTCGTGCCCGACGTGTAAAAAATGGTGGCGTCGTCGTCCGGTTCGAGTTGCACGTTAGGCATAGTGCCGACCGGTAATTTGTGCCAATCGTTGGGCACACGCAGCACGTCTTCGAGATGCCTGACCATCGGATGTGAAATTTCATCGGGTTCGCGAACCACATAGACTCGCGCCAAATCCGGACAATTCGGCAAATGCTCCGCAATTCTTTCGTAGCGCTCGCCATCGACAATCGCGACGATCGTGCCGGAGTTTTTCAAGCCGTACTCCAACTCCGGACCGGTCCACCATGCGTTGAGCGGCGTGATGATAGCGCCGCATATACCCGCGGCGAAAAATGCGACCGGCCATTCCGGCAGGTTGCGCATTGCAATCGCCACACGGTCGCCCTTGCGCACGCCTTGAATTTGCAATTCCTCGGCAAACTTGAGCACTGCGCGAGCGAACGCTTCGTAAGTCACGCGATCGTCTTCGTAAACGAGAAACTCCCGCTCTCCGTGCGTGCGCATGGTCAAAAATAACTCGCGCATGGTCCGCGGTTGATTTTTCCAATTGCGTATTTTCACGCCGCGAACGGTGACTTCTTCGATCTCGAAGCGCTCGCCCGGACCGGTTAACTGCGCGTGCGCGGCGGCCAAACTTATTGCGGGCCATCCCAGTGGAAACAGCGAAGCGGATGCGGGCAAAGTGTTGGTCGTCATGTGTTCATCACGAATCGAGTGGGCTCACTCCAAACTCAGCGGCCAAACTCAGAGGCTAAACTCAGAGGCCAAACTCAGAGGCCAAACTTGGATGGAGGATTATAATCTGCACGGCAATTTACGGTGCAAAACGCTCCGCGTCCAGGCTCAGTTAACAATCCGCTCGTCGAACGACAGCAAAGCTGTGCGAAACTATGCTCATGCACGACCCCAAACACCCGCAGCAATACAATCAACATCGCCGGTGCCGCGTCTTAAAGTTCGAGGGAGGCTGCAATTTTCGCGACATTGGCGGCTATCGAAACCGCGATGGCCGTGAATTGGTTTGGGGGAGGGTATTTCGCACCGGTGTTTTAAGTTACTTCACTGCGCTCGATGAAGCATCCCTTGCGCAACTAGGCGTCAAGGTGATTTGCGATTTGCGCCGCGCCGAGGAACGAGAGCGCGAACAAACACGCTGGACCGACGCAACAACCGAACACCTAAGTTGGGACGACGGTGCGCAGCCGCCGACCGTGCGTACTTTCTCCGGACGACACGCCGACACGGCGGCGGGTATGCGCCTGGCGATGATCGATTTGTATCGCGCACTTCCCACTTGGATGATTCCGCGCTTACGCGGCATGTTCGAACGCATCGCGAACGGCGGCAGTCCGATGATCGTTCATTGCGCTGCCGGCAAGGATCGAACGGGACTCGCCATCGCGCTATTACTCGCTGCGCTTTACGTGCCGCACGAAACCATTGTCGAAGATTACTTGCTCACCAACGACGCGGGTGACTTCGAAGCGTTCATTCTCTCGCGCCACCAAACGCGCCCCGATCAATCGCAGCTCGATCAATCTCAACAGGGCTTGGCCACGACCAACCATCCGTTGTTGGCGCTATCCGACGATGTACGTCGCGTTTTATTCGCCGCCGACGCGGACTACCTGGCCGCCGCATTCGAGCAAATATCGCAGGATTCCGGTAGCGTAACAGCCTTCTTGCGCGATCGCGTCGGCGTCGATGCAAGCATGCAACGCAATTTGGCAGCCGCATTACTGCATGGTTAATCAATCCAAGAATTAATCGAATCCCGGTTTAATAGAAACTAGCGCTTACCCTGCCACACGCTCATCAGGTCCGGTGAACCCTGCGATCGAATACCGTTGTCGTTCAGAATGCCTTCGGTCGCATCGACGATTTCTTTGCGACGGAACACTAGCGTCTCGCCGTATTGTTGGTCGAAGCGAAAAATGACGAACTCATCTTTGAGATCGCGCAGCGTCGCCACCAGCTGACGCAGACTTCGGATCGGGATTCCATTGACCGACTCCAACACCGAACCGAATCGCGAACCGTAGCCGTTGACGAGCTTGTGCGGAAAAAACGGCGACGCGATAACCACCAATTCCTCGCGATCGCGACTGGGCGCGTCGCCGCGATGCACGATCAACGGACTGCGATTGAATGCGTACGCATTCATGGCCGCCGCATTGTTGGCGAATAATCCAAGAAACTGCGTGGTCGCCGCAGAGAACACCATCGGTCCATACACAAAGTAAGACGGATAATCGCCGTTCAAACTCGGTATCAGCAGCGGCCGGTCGGAACTCACCGGCAATTGCACCGACATCGATTGACCGCCGCGTAAAATCGTCAACGGCACACTACCATTATTGGCGACGCGCGGAATCTCATAGAGAAAGCCCACTCGCAGATCGCTACCCAACTTCACCATCCCCTCGTTATCGATCGACGTGTCGCCGATGTGCGTGATCACATCCCATTCTTTCAAAGGATAGTGCGCGCCTTTGTCGTGTAGGCTCTGCACGAGAACGCCCTGTACCGATTTGTCGAGCTTAAGATAGGCGCGCAACGCCGGATTGTCGAGCGGTTGCAATTCATCGTAAATCGCAGGCTTGCCGTCGTAGTGACCGTCGGCAACATCATGAAGAAATAGCTCAATCTCTTCGTTGGGAATGATGTAGCCAATGCTTTGCGAATTTTGAATATTGGCATACGCGAGACCAATCATTTTATTGTCGGCAAACGCCGGTCCACCGCTGTTACCGGGATTGATCGCGGCATCGACTTGAATACGCAGCCCGCTGACGGGGAAATTGTAGCCCACATACTCGATACGCGACACGATGCCCTTCGTGATCGATAGCGACGTGCCGCCGGTGGGAAATCCGTACGCGAGCACAGTGTCTTTAATATCCGGTAACGTGTTGGCGCGCGCAACCGCCGAGTGATGATCAAAAAACGATTCGTCATCAAGCTTGAGAACGGCCAGATCGATTCCGGGCGCAATCGCTTCGACAGTGGCCGATAACTTGTCGCCTTCGCTATTGGCTTGCACTTGAATTTGCCCGGCGTACAGCACGACATGCGCGGTGGTTAAGATACGCTTGCCTTCGATGATCACGCCCGATCCACTGACCTCGCGCGGTTGTTGTTTGCTCCAAGGTCGAAATGGATCGGGCATACGCAAGGTCGAAAATATTTTAACGACTGAATTTTCGATTGCGCCGGGCGCTTTCGCGCTGGTCTCATTCGCACCGGCGCTTCCGCCTGCGTCGGGATTGGTTTTAACATCGTCGGCCGCCAGCGCGATACTCGACATCGACAGTGCGAACGCCAGTGCCGACGAGCACGCAAGCGTCGCACAGCGTCGTCTGAAAGTCGCGCAGTTAATTCTATTCATGTATTTCCCGCCTCAAAACTCGACGCTGCGATACTCGACACTTTGGATACTCGAAGCGACGATCATTGTTTTAGCGATGGTCGTTCTACTTCTTTGGCTTTTCAAACTTCAGTACAAAATTATCCGCTTCGCCGATGGCTGCATATTTTGCTCTGTCTTTGTCGCCAAGACGATAGGTCGGTGGCAGCGTCCACACACCGCCCGGATAGTCTTTGGTGTCTTTGGGATTCGCCAATAACTCCGACTTGCCGATCAATTTGAATCCGGCTTTTGCCGCGAGTCCGATCGCATAGTCCTCGCGCACATAGCCGCTGCGTCCTTTGGGGTCTTGAGGTAAGTCAGTGCGACCGCGATGTTCTTCCACGCCTAAGATGCCGCCCGGCTTCAATGCTTTGAAAAACGCCGCGAAAGCTTCGTCTTCCATTCCGCCCATCATCCAGTTATGCACGTTGCGAAATGTGAGCACCATATCCATCGTTCCCGCCGGCACAATGTCGATAGTGCCGCGACCAAATTCCGCGACCTTCACTTTGCCGTAGACATCCTTGTTAGCGTCGAGTTTCGCTTGCCACTCATCGGCGGCTTTCACGGCGCGTTCGCCCATCGCACGCGGACTCACCGTTGTGTAGTACCTGCCTTTGTCTTTTAGATAAGGCGCAAGAATCTCCGTCCAGTAACCGCCGCCTGGCGAGATTTCCAAAACGCTCAAGTTAGGTTTGATGCCGAAGAACTCCAATTCCTCTTGCGGATGACGCGCGGAGTCGCGCGCCACAAACTCCGTTGTGCGATTCGCGCCGGCGATCGCCTTCGCCAATGCCGCCTCCTTAGCAAATACAGGGGAAAATGCGGACGACACCAGCGTCGCGCCTAGACAAACGATTCCGATGAATTTAGCAATGCGCATAAGAATCCCCTTCTCAGTAACCATCAGGAAGCATGCATCGTACGTGCATTCGACCACAATGTGAAATTGCCAAGCGATCGGACCGGGACGACGACAGAGCCCGAACGAAACCCGTCGCTCACAATCAGATTACCGATGCCGAGCCGCTATGGGCGGGTGCCGGCGACTTTCTTGCTCACTTCTTCGACCGAAAATCCGGCGGTAAGTTTGTATCGTGCGGCAATGTTTTCCAGCTCCGTTTGCGGGATCACATCGTTTACGTGTTTGAATCCTTGCGGCGCGCGTTCCTCGGCGATCTGCATAACCTGTTCGGGGCCATTCTGCCGATTGAGCAATACGATTTTTGCCGTCGCGGGTCGACGAGCGCGCTCGTACTCAATGAGTGCCGGTATGACGTCCAAGCGTTGCAATGCATTCGCCAACGCTTCGGCATCCAAAATTGCCTGAGATGCACCGTTGGAACCGATCGGATACATCGGGTGCGCGGCATCGCCGAGTAGCGTCACTCGACCTTGAATCCAGCCTGGCAGTGGATCGCGATCGACCAACGGAAATTCGTACACAATCTTCGCGCCCGCAATAATCTTCGCTACGTCGAGCCAATCGAACTTCCAGTTGGCGAAGCGCGGCGCAAACTTGGAGCGATCGACTTCACGATTCCAATCTTGTCGCGGCGGCGCGGTATCGTCGACCGTCAACTCGGCAATCCAATTGATTAGCGCGCGCCCCTGTTTGTCGTGCTCATTGGAGATGGGATAACAGACAAACTTCTCGTGTTGAAACCCCGCCATGATCATCGTGCGTCCATCGAGAAACGGTTCGCCTTCGGTGGTAGCGCGCCACAGAATTCGTTGCGCGAAGTTGGGCGGGCCTTCGTTCGGATACATGAAACGACGCACCACCGAATGGATGCCGTCGGCCGCGATCAACCCGCTGCCGCGCACTTCGAATTCTCCGCCGCCATCGGCGCGAGCAAAGCGCGCGATCACGGTGTCGCCTTCTTGACGCACGGCTTCAAACTCGGCGCCGGTCACGACATGATCTTTTCCCAAGCGCGCCAGCGCCGCGCGATACAGAATCATCTGCAAATCGCCGCGATGAATCGAATACTGCGGCACGGGGTATCCGGCGGCAACGCCACGCGGCTCGCTCCAAATGAGTTGACCATGTTTGTTGTAATACGATAGACGCGCGGTTTGGATTCCGGCATTCGCCAAATCGTTTGCCAACTGTAATTCGTGCAGCACACGCGCGGCGTGCGGCAGCAAATTAATCCCAACACCAAGTGGTTTGAGTTCCGGGGACTTCTCAAACACGCGCACCGTAATGCCGTGCCGATGCAAACACAATGCGGCGGCCAATCCACCGATTCCGCCACCGACGATAATTACAGGCAAACTCATCCCCAACTCCAGCAGAAGCGTCAATCCGATTCGATTTATCCGATCATGTGGTCCGGGAGGGTCGAGCGATGACTTGTAAATAGTTATCTCGCGCAGGCCGGA
>JAYTQU010000395.1:0-8423 GCA_043746555.1 Pseudomonadota bacterium
CTCGTAATTTTTGAGATCGAACCACTTATAGCCAACCGCAGCGCCTTCGGTGTAACGAGTTTCTCCGGACACTGGCGCATTGGGATGAGCTAATTGGTCCAGCGAGCGCGGAAACGTCGCGGGCAAGTGGCCCGACGGATTCACTTTGCCGAACAAGATATTTGCGATCGCCGTACCGCCGCTCGTACCGGGATACCACGCTTCCACAATTCCAGCGACTTGATCCGCCCATGGCATTAGCACGGGACCGCCCGTTTCCAACACGACAATCGTTCGCGAATTGGCCGACGCGACGGCCGCGATTAACTGATCTTGCGGTGCATCGACACTAAGAGCAACATCGAATGCTTCTCCGGTCCACTGTGTTGCGAAAACAATCGCAACATCGCAACCACGCGCGGCTTGTACCGCGCCGTTTTGATCGGTGCCACTTTCGAAAACGACGACGGCATTCGGCGCAAGCTTGCGCATTTCCGCAAGCGGCGACGACGGATAGTACATCACCGGTCCCGGCCAAGATGTCGGTGGAATATTCGGCAGCGCGTTGCCACCGATGGGATAAACAAGTGATGAGCCGCCGCCGGCTAGTACGCCTTTGTCGGCATAGCCACCGATTACGCAAATGCGTTTTACCGTGGACGCAATCGGCAAAATAGAATTGGCGTTCTTGAGTAAGACAATGCTTTGCTCGGCAGCTTTGCGCGAAATCTCCGCATGCAAGGAGAAGTCGATGGCTTCGCTGTGCGCGGTGGTTTGCACGGGAAATTCAAACAATCCATTGGCAAACATCGATCTCACAATCCGCCGAGCCATTTCGGTGAGCTGCGCTTGACTGATATCGCCCTTGCGGATTGCGTCCTGCAATGGCTCTTTATAATAAGGAGTGATGTCGAACGGAAAGCCGGACTCCTGATCGAGACCAGCGCGCGCCGCGGGTGCCGCACTATGTACGCCACCCCAATCCGACATCACGTAGCCTTTGAAATCCCAATCGCGACGCAAAACATCTTTCAGCAGCCATGCGTTTTCACTCGCATATTTGCCGTTCAGCAAGTTGTACGAAGACATGACCGCGCCGGCGTTCGAACCCTCCAACGCAATTTGAAAGGCAAGCAGATCCGACATACGCGCGGCGGCGGGCTCGATGATCGAATCGGCGAAGTGGCGATCGGTCTCCTGATCGTTGAGTGCGAAATGCTTGAGTGTCGACACGATATGATTCGACTGAATCCCCGACACTTGCGCGCCGACAATCGTCCCGGCGAGCAACGGGTCTTCACCGGCGTATTCGAAGTTGCGTCCGTTGCGCGGTTCGCGCAACAGATCGACTCCTCCCGCCAACATCACATTGAATCCTGAGCGACGCGCTTCATCGCCAATCATTGCGCCGCTTTCGTGCGCGAGTTCGGGATTCCAAGTGGCGGCGCTTGCGATACCTGACGGAAGCGCCGTGCGCTCTCGCTTGATTTTCCCCAGCGCCGAAGTTGCCACGCCAAGGCTCGCATCGGTTTGCCATTGAGCCGGCACACCGAGCCGCGGTATTCCGGGAATGTATCCGGCCGATCCTTCAATCGCTTCTTTCGGCGGGTAGTAACAAGATTGCGGTGCCTGACAATTTTGCGGATACGACGCACCAAGATAGCCGAACAATAGAATCAGCTTTTCCTCGGGCTTCATCGCCGCCATCAACATGTCGGCGCGTTGGTCGACGGACAGCTTCGGGTTCATCCAAGGACGATGGGGTAACACTGATTGTGCGGCCATCGAACTCACGCCGCAGATCAATCCAATGAATCCCCAAAGCACAATAACGATACCTTTGCTGCCGAAGCTCATTATATTTATATTTCGCATTGCTCACTCTCTGCTCTCTCGCGTTCTACACTCTGAAGTCTGCTGCTTTGAGACTGCCTGCGATCGTGTGGTAGTCGCCAACGACAGAAGTGTAACCTTCGATAAGCAATAGTGCATCGTCGATCAACGCGCGGGAATCTCGGTGCCGGTGCCGACAATGCAACCATGCTAAGCGGTCTCCATAGCGCCTCGCACAGATGGCATACTTCCGATTCGATACTTCTTGAGTCCTCGCATTGCTTATCGCTTCCCAACAACGAGCTGTTCCTGAGATGATCAATCTCTCACGATATTTACAACGAATCGGCTACGACGGCGACGTTGGTGTCGATTTTATAACGCTGCGGGCATTGCATCGCTCGCATATGCTAGCGATTCCCTACGAGAATTTGGATGTGCAATTGCAGCGCCCAGTGACCATTGATCCACATGCCGCGTTTGAGAAGATCGTTGATCGCGGTCGCGGCGGTTGGTGCTATGAAATGAACGGTGTCTTTGGTTTGGCGTTGTCGGCCGTGGGATTCGAAGTCACCCGACTTGCCGCCGACGGATCGAGCACGGATTCTCATCTAGTGCTCACTGTTCAATTGGCAGGAACCACCTACGTCTGCGACGTTGGCTTTGCCGATGGACCGATCGACCCATATCCGCTCATCGAAGGTTCGTTTTCGCAAGAAGGCTTTCAATATCGCATCGAAAAGGAACCGAAAGGACGTTGGCGAATGCACAACCACCGATTCGGCGCCGCGCAGGGCTTTCTCGCCGGCTCACCGAATGAAACGGCAATGGCAAGTCGTTGCGAATGGCTGCAAACGGACGCCGATTCTCCCTTTGTTCAACATGCCATTTTGTGTCGCCATGTAACTGAACAAGGACGCGGCAGCGTGGTCACGCTCATTGATCGCGTCTTACGAACGATTACGCCCGACAAAGTGGCGAGCGAAGTAATCGCAAACGACGATGAGTATGTTGCGACACTCAAGACACATTTCAATCTCGATCTGCCCGCAGCGGCCGCGCTATGGCCAGCCCTATGCGAGCGACACGAAAAGTATTTACGCGAATCGGCGGCGCGCAAAGCTCAGCGGGCGGCTTCGACGTAAGTCGTCATTGCGTTGAAATTGTCCGTCGCTACTTTGCAAAGTGCTGTCGAACTTTTGCGGCAATCTGCCGGCCGGTCATCTTGTCGACGGTTTCCACGGCCGCAATGCGCTCGGACAAATTGCTTTTCTTCAAACGCTTCTTCAGCTCGCCTTTGGCCTGACCGGGACCGAATATCAAGATCGCGTCCGCGGCGCCAATGCGCGCAATGACCGCATCATAGTAGATATTCAACGCGTTGCTGTAGGAGCGTTGACGACGATCATCCGGCGGAACTTGCAGCGGTTCATAGCGGCCCTTCAGCGGCGAATCGCCGGCGCGCCGAAGCTGCTTTTCAACCATCGAAACCGTAAGCGACATTTCCTCGCCCTTCGGCGTAATCGTCACGATCACCGCCTTAGCGCGATCGATCCACAAACCGACTTTATTTTTCATAAATTTCCTCTGTCTATATTGGAGCCGATATCGGCGTCGATCGACTTCGACGCCTGTCTAGAACGAAGAGCTGCAATTCGCTAAAGCTTGAGAAATGATATTCCCTACACATGACCTCGACTGGAATACGAGCTAATCCCTACCGCGCATTGGTTTAGCGCTGTCGACTATAGATGCGTACGCGAGCAAGCATGCGGAAATATCCTGTCACGCTCCGGACGAATTCCGTCCTCTCAGTTACCCAATTTCACCTCTCGAACTATTTCCGATTCAATTGATTCTTCCAGTCGATGACGATTGGGGAATTGGGGTCCACGATATCGTCTTGAAGGTCAACCTTCGGCATCGCTCGCCCGCGCACTGCGGCGCAATGACGGCCTGCTTGCTCATCGCGTATCACCCGACCCATCAGAATCTCTCACAAAGGACTTCACTCACTCAGCATTTCTCGGCTATAAAGGCAGTCACCGGTGGAATGGCTCAGATGCCGGGCGATAAGGCCCGACAAGATGACGGGTTCGATGCTTACGCCAAATCAAAGTAAAGCGGACGCGGATGCAATTTCGGTTAGGTCGGCAAAAGAGCGCGAGTCTATCTATCTGGTAATCCCGTCGCTCTACTTGTAAAGTGGAATAAGCCCGGGAATAGGAGCTCTCCAACATCCACTTTGAGTTTGAGAACTATCGCTTCGCGCGCGGACATCGGTGCAGTGCAAATTCATCCCGCCGTCAACAGCGCCGCCTGCACTTTGGATCGCATAGCGTCATCGAGGCCGATTTCCGCGCGAAGATACTTTCGCACGTCGCCATGGTCGCATGCAATTTGATCGAGCGCAGCGTGCAGGAACTCGACATGCGCCGCAAACAACACACTGCGTATATCTTCCGGCATCGTCAGCAGTCCATGATAGTTACCTCCTACGCCAACTTGATCTTGGTGCTGCGCCAGAGTGAATTGCGCGATATCGCACGCATCGTTCGTCAATAAATAATCTTCGACGATGGTTTCGTGCGGTACATCGAGCACCGCCAATAGCAACCCAATGGCAATGCCGGTACGGTCTTTACCCGCTGCACAATGTACGAGTACCGGCACGTCGCCCTGCGCAATACAGCCAAAGATTCCGCGTAGTCGCGGCGCTATCCACGCAGGCAACGCGCGATACAGATCGATCGACGCCGCATGCACACCCGCCGCCGTGTACGGATGTCGATGTTCGATCATGATCGAACGGATAGTTGGCGGCGCGTTGCCGTCATCCCAGTTCAAGTGTTTTGTGGTCGTGCCTGAATTCGGTTTCGGCCAGCGCGTCGGCTCATGCTTGCGTTCGCCTTCGAGGCGCAAATCGCAGATGGCGCGCACGCCAAGTTGATCTAGTTGCTGTTGATCGCCGGGCGTGAAATAACTCAAGGTGCCGGCGCGAAATACGCGGCCGCACTTAAGTTCTCGACCGTCGCGTGTTCGATAACCGCCGAGATCGCGAAAGTTTAAGCCGCCTTCTAAGTTAAGTATGCGCTGGCGCTGCGATAACGAAGGTGGCGTAGTCATAAGGAGAACCTTTTGCTAGCAATCGATTTTTTTATCGCGCGTGCTTTTCATCCGCAACGCCACCGATCCACACAGCATGGCCCATGCAGATCCCACGCACCATCCTGCCAACACATCGGTTGGCCAATGCACGCCAAGATAGACTCGACTCGCGCCAACCAGCGCGGTGATCGCCACTGCCCATGAGAGCAGGTAAACTTTGACGCGACGTTGAGTCTGCACGCGCGCCAACAGCGCACCCAGTGTGAGATAGGTGATTGTCGACAACATTGCATGACCGCTCGGAAAGCTCGAGCTATACACGTCGACGGCATGCGGCACTAGATCAGGTCGCGGGCGATCGAAGCCGAGTTTGAGCACTGCGCTAAACACCGCACCGCCGGCAATCGATGCGATGACGAGCAGCGCGTCACTGCGACGTCGCGTCAGTGCAAGAAAACCAGCGACTGCAATTGTCAGCAACGTCACGACCGTTGTGCCGCCGAGACTCGTGATGTCGCGCGCTACTTCCTCAAGCCAATGCGGACCGATAGGATCAGACGGATTCGTCGGATCACGCAGTGCAAGCAATGCGGTTCGATCGAACGCTCGCGTGTTGCCGTCGCGGACTTCGCTCGCTATCGCCGCAAACAACCAGAGTGCTCCGGCAATCGCAAACAGCGCGAACAACTCCCACAGCTCATAATTCCTTAGACGCTGCAACAGTCGCCAAGCGATATTTCCGCCACGGTGATTTTCACGATTCGACACTTTTCGCCCCCCCCGAGAAACTGGTCGGTCTGTCAATCATTCGTATCGAGTTGAGTTGAGTTGGGTTGACACTCTCCGTTGCATTCTGACACACACAACACCGACAACATGCGATACGGTCAGTCGGCGTCAGCGTGCGTTGCGCGCCGAGCGGATTCCGCAAAGCGTTTTATGCGATCTTTTGGTAGTGTCTCAGTTTGAAATCGGCGCTAAGTCCAATGCTTGAGCGGTCATGCTACCATCGGCGCATGGCTAAACCAAAAAGACCCCGCGATACCAATCAACTCGCCAAGTTCATTACGGATATTGCCACTGGCGCAGTGGAGATGCCAAAGACAGATGATGGCAAAGACCCCGCCGCTGTCGCGCTTGGGCGCAAGGGCGGATTAAAGGGCGGGAAGGCCAGGGCGCGAAAACTATCGGCAGATGCCAGAGCAAAAATAGCAAAGCGCGCCGCAGACGCCAGGTGGAAGAAGACCTAACTTGCCTTTGGCATCTGGAGCTGTTGCAACTCGTCCACGTCATTCGTGAAATCTAGAACGACGTAAATAGGCTCCTCCTCCGGTCGCTTATCATTGAATACATCAACGTCCGTTTTTAGTTGAAGACAATCGCCAACAACTTGTTGACGCCTTTGACCAAAGGCTTGCTCCATATGGTTTCTTGATGCGCCTTCCATGTCGGCCCAAAGCGTATGCTGATGCGGGCCTGAACCTTTAACAGCATGCTTTGTGCGATAGCGGCGACCGTACTTATCGGTTCTATACTCTTCGCGCCAGGCTTTAGAGAGATCATCAGCCAATTGTTTGATGATGTCCTTTGGCCTAGGTTCCCATAACTTCTTCTGCAACGCCCATGCCGCAACATCGTGCGGGTCCACTGCGCCAATACGGCCGGTCTCGCGCATGTACCTCGGAAAAAACTGTTGTAGCTGCTCTTTGTAATTCATAAATCACTACCTATAGGGAAACGTTTGCAACTTGTCCCCATCCATCGCAGATTGCGGACGAACAAACGAATTGCCTGACCTTTACTTGATGACGTTTAAGAAACGCAAAATTGTTCGTGCGATTTTGGATTTGCCCAACTACTAGTCCAGGATGAACTCCAATTCTTTGAGCGAATAAAACAACACGTTGTTCCGAAAAAAATGGCTTAACTCTAGCCACGAAATCATTCATGTCTTTAGACGGCACACAGAAATTTCCTGCTGCCAAATTAGCCGCCTTCTCATGCTCCGGAAGTTCTGAGTTTGATGCGTTAGCAGCCAGATCAATATCAATACATTCAGTCTCCTGACCGTCTTTGCGCAATACATGCTCGATTTCGTGACGTAACACGAACCAAAAGTTATCAATCCGATCATGTAGTAGCGACATTCCGATAACTGGAGAGGATTTGTTCAGCCACAAACAGACGCCGTCGATTTGTGCTTTTGGAAGCCACTCAACGACGACAAATCTAACTCCGCATTCTCCAAGAATACGGGCAGCATGCCGCGTTTCCTCTGGATCGCCACGAAGTGCCTCCAATTGCAACAATGCTTCTCGAAGTTTCTTTTCTGAATAAGCTGGGACGTGCATGCTTCCGGCAATCTGCCTAACGCGAAAAATCCAAGCTAATTGCGCCGGTGGCGTTTCTTCATAGTGGGGCTTCTTCGCCGCGTGGCTTATATAAGGAACGTCGCCAACGTTCTTCACCTTGAAGAATCTTGCTATCTGTAAATCCAACATCGCTGTATCGCTTTCCTCAATCCATCCACGTTTAATCATTTCTCGAACTGGGAAGTGTTCCTGAAGTCGTGCGCGTCTCTCAACGCCCGGATCTGGATCATTGGCCTTTGATAGGTCATAGGCTGATTGCAGATTGATAAAGAACTCCGGGGGCACATCAAAAGCCTTACCCAAGCTCTTTGCCATATCGGGGCTTACTCCACGCTTTCCGGAAACAATCATATTTACCGCCTGCTCCGGCACTCCCAGGACGAATGCCAAGTCACGCTGAGTCCATCCGCGCTCTTCGATTTCTTCCCTTAGAAAGAAGCCAGGCGGAGGAGCAGCAGTTGTAGTGTTTTCAGTCATGCTTTTTCCTCCAAGTTAGTGGTAGTCACAAATTTCTAGAACGAATATCCGCGCCGGATTCGATGTGGTATCGAGTTTGAAAACTAATCTCCATTGGTCGTTTAAACGAATCGAACGTTGCCCCTCGCGGTCACCGCCCAATTTTTCATAGTGGAAGCTTCTCCAGTTTCTCAGCGTGCGTTCATCAGGCGCGGCGCGAAGAAGGACAAGCTTCTTACGGCATGATGTGATTACGCCGACAGGTAATCGCGTCTCAACCGCTCTGTCGGTTTCGATGATCGCGAGCTTCTTGTCTTCGAATATCACTTCCATGCGGGTGCATCTTATGTGATCCTGTCGCCACCCGCAATAGCGACTGAACCACTGGCGTTAAACTGAACCAAATGCTTGACTGGTCACGCATGAGAATGTAATATGCTGTCCATGAACAAGTTAGCCACTGCAAAGCGTGCGCAGATCATCGGCCTCCTGGTCGAAGGCACAAGCCTCCGTGCCACCAGCCGCCTTGCTGATTGCTCAATTAATACGGTCACCAAGCTCTTGGTGGATGTCGGCACCGCCTGCGCTGATTATCAAGATAAGACGCTTCGCAACCTCACCTGCAAGCGAGTTCAAGTCGATGAAATTTGGTCGTTCGTTTATGCGAAGCAAAAG
>JAYTQU010000396.1:0-7115 GCA_043746555.1 Pseudomonadota bacterium
TTCGTGCGGCCGGTTTGAAACTTGGACTTGTTACCAATGGACGCGCCGCGTTCCAACGCTCCGTATTGGAAAAGCTGGCTATTGCTAATCTATTCGACACCGTTTTAATTTCGGAAGAGGAAGGAGTCAGTAAGCCGGAGCGAGAAATATTTGTCCGGGCGTTGCACCGACTCGGAGTTACGGCGAAGTCGGCAGTGTTTGTCGGCGATAGCGTTGCTGCCGACATAGTTGGCGCTAAGGAGGCCGGCCTCGTTACCGTCTGGAAATGCAACAATGCAGAGGTGGCGACGTTGAACTGCGCCGACTACACTATTGTGAATATCGACGAATTGCGTAAGTTGCCTTTCATGCTTTCGACCGCGGGTCGTGACTAGCTATTGGGCGAACGGCATTTGCAATCGAAATTCTCTGCGGCGCGACATTGACCGACGAAGCACTAGTGACCGACGAAGTGCTGGATTCCGATTCCATCATCCTTAACGAAGTGCAGCGCATTTTACTGGTGCGATCGATCCAGAAAATGCGTAACGACGATCGCCTCATCGAGTCCAGCAAACGAAAGCACAGTGCAATCTCCGAGTTCATTGACTAATGATCGGCGTTATCGGATCGACAAGTCGGCTTGCGCGGGCGATACGCCTGTGTCGCGAATGCATCCGCATCCAATGAGTGTGTCTGCGATCGCATCGGCGAGTGGCGTTTGCGGTTCGTTACCGATCCGAGCTCGCAGCTTTGCATTGTCCAGCTCGATGGCCGTGTTCCACAAATTACGCATTTCCAGCATTTCCTTGCAAAGTTCCACGAACGGCGCGCCGGCGCGAATGGCCCACCATGGAAACGGCACAGCACGTCGCGAACTGATACCTGCTGCGCGACAGACGGATTCCACCATCTCGCGGTTGCGTAGCACGTGCCCTCTGAAGTGATACGTGTCGAATGCCGGCATGGCGTGACGTTGTTGTAAGAGGCGCACCATGGCCTCTGCAACATCGGGCAGATAGGCCCAGCTGTGATTGATGTAGGCAGGGCCTGGGTTGAAGACAAAGCGAATGGGATTCCCGGCGCGAATCATGCCGCTCGTTAACCAACTGCTGTTGCCGCGCGGACCGAAGAAATCGCCGGATCGAACCACGAGTGCACGAATGCGATCCCAACTTGCGTCGCGCAGACGCTCTTCCATTTCCGTACGAATACCGCCTTTGTGCGTTTGTGGATTTTGTGGCGACTCTTCACGCAACAACGGAAATGCGTCTTTATCGTAGTTGTAAATCGTCCCAGGTAATAATACCGTCGCTTTGAAAAGAGCGGCCGCGGCGATCGTGTTGTCGAGCATTGGCAATGCCAATCCGCGCCAGTTATGGTAGTTCGCGGGATTGACCGCGTGCACGATCACCGATGCACCGTACGCAGCATCGACAACGTCTTCGCTGCGCATGGCGTCGCCCTCGCGCCACTCCAAATAAGGATGTTTAAACGCATCCGCGCCGCTTGGCGCTTTGCGCGCCAACGCGCGAACCTGCCAACCGTGACGAAGCAATGCTCGCATCACTTCGCTGCCGATGCCGCCGTTGGCCCCAAGCACCAGCGCGACTCTGTTTTCTCGATGGCGGTTATCTCGATATCGTTCGCGAATCATAGGATGCTCTTTGAATTCTTGAGGACTGTGGGCGATGATTATTGTTCGCCTGCTTCACGCAAAACGGAATTGCGAAAAGTTGTATCTCTGGTATACAGATTTGCATGACCCCACCTCGACACAAATCGCCAGCAACAGACCCAAAGCGACTTTCGATGACCAACGACGCAGTGGACCGAGGCTCAGCCCAAAGCTCGGCCCGGAGCGACTGGAGTTTATACCGCTCGTTTTTGGCGGTGGTGCGAACCGGGAGTTTGTCGGGCGCAGCGCGCGACCTTCGAATCACGCAGCCAACTGTGGGGCGCCAGATTGCAACGTTGGAGAAATCGCTCGGCGGCAAATCGCTGTTCACGCGATCGCAAAATGGTTTGCTTCCAACCGATGTCGCTCGCGAGTTATTGCCGCATGCCGAAGCCATGGCGTCGGCGGCGGACGCTTTAATGCGAGCAGCGTCGGCGCAATCGCACGAAGTCGCGGGCACGGTTCGCTTGTCGGCGAGTGAAGTGGTCGGCGCGGAAGTGTTGCCGTCCATGCTCACGGAATTTCGCGACAGCTATCCGAACGTGTCGGTCGAGTTAGGACTCGACAACCGCCCGGTCGACTTACTGCGTCGCGACGCCGACATCGCCGTGCGGATGGTTGCGCCCACGCAGCAGGCTTTAGTGGCCAGAAGAATTGGAACTGTCGCACTGGGTTTGTATGCAACGAGGCGCTACATCGAAAAGCATGGCGTGCCGCAAAACCTCGACGATTTGCGTCGCCATTCGATGATCGGCTTCGATTCGACTTTGCCGCCGGATAGAATCATGCAGGCTTTGCCGGTCAAAATCACGCGCGACTTCTTTTCTCTACGTTGCGATAGCGACCTTGGTCAATTGGCCGCTTTGCGAGTTGGGTACGGCATCGGCGCTTGTCAAGTTGGAATCGCACGCCGCGATCCGGAGTTAATTCCTGTCCTCGCCGACCAATTCTCTTTTCAAATGGAATTTTGGGTCGTCATGCACGAGAACCTCAAGAAAGTGGAACGCATTCGCCTGATGTTCGATCACCTGGTTCGAAGATTGTCGGACTTCGTCGAGCATTCTTCGCGCGCGTAATTTTGATGAATTAATTTTAAAAGCTTTTGTCTTGGCCATGCGCTTGACGCCGGCTCGCATTATCGCCCGACGCCGCGAATGGCGTCGGGCGGGATTGGTGCGCAATCTTTCAAATCGAGAAACTAGCCGAATGGTCCGCGCGCCGGAGGAGGCGGTGGCGGTGGAGTCCATGATCCGCTGGCGATCTTGCCGCCTTTTGCGGACACCGCGAGACCGATAATTTTGTCGGTAATGTTCGGTTCATAACCTTCGGTGTGACCTTTCTGCATTTTCACAACGTCAGCGACGACGCGGCCGTCTTTGCAATTCGGGAATTGATAAACGAGCGCACGTCCGGATTTCGGATAGTGACCCCAACCGTCGAAGCCGGGATCTTGACGAGTGGAATCCCACACATAACCTTGTTTCGGATCGATCACATCGGGCAGTTGCACGCGCTTGCCGCAGGCAAATTTATCGGCAAGCGGTGACGTGTCCGCGGGAATCGATTCATATTCGCCATTCGAAAAGATAAATGAGTAGTCGCAAGCGCCACCGGGCGGGCCGGCAGGTGTTGCTGGCATGCGCGGCACACTGGTAGCGGCATTCGCCGCACTTGCGGCGCCGCTCTTATAAACAGGTATGCCACCCACGAAACCGCGATTGGCGAACGTGACGGCGCCGACTCGTCCGCCGGATAAGCTGACGCGAACATCGACTTTGTCTTTGAAGTAGTCCGTGCACACGATTCGACTCGATGTGAGGCCACCTTGGCTGTGACCCATGAGAATAAAATGATCGACATTTTGTTTGCCCACGGTCGCCACAACTAGATCGAC
This sequence comes from Pseudomonadota bacterium, assembly GCA_043746555.1. GTDB lineage: Bacteria > Pseudomonadota > Gammaproteobacteria > Steroidobacterales > Steroidobacteraceae > CAZQYC01. The sequence continues at coordinate 3,552 of JAYTQU010000396.1, forward strand.
GATGTTGTGTAAGTACTCGTCGTCCGCTTCGCTCCAAAAACGCGTCGGCGATCCAGGAGTAATCACAACGAGCTTGTATTTGTCCTTCACGTCCATCGCGGGAAAATAGTTACGCTGCCAATTGGCGTAAGAACCGTAGCCGTGCAAGCTCAACACGATGTTGACCTTGTCTCCGGGTTTGTAATCGGCCGGACAATCGAGAAAAAACGTGCGGCGAGTTTTCATCTCCACCGTGTTACCGGGTTGCGTGACCGTGGCGCTCGTACAATCGGTATCCGGGCAATGCCATAGCGGCGGCGCTGCGCAGTCCACACCGAGTAGTGTGTGCGCCTGCTGGGCCAGCGCGGAACCCGCGCCAAAAATACCGAAGCTCAAAATGGCGAGCGCCATGCGGCGTATTCGTTGTGTCGATCGAATCATATCAATTCCCCCTTCGTATTGAGATTTCTAACTACAGACTTGGCGGTCTGTAGGCTATCGCTAAGTTTACAGCGAGTCGATTCGTTGTTGTTCTGCGATTGTCGAATGCGATCGCCAATACTTTATACGAGTTCCCGGCTGTACACGAGTGCCCTCCGGTCGCAACAAGAATTGTCGATGCGGCTCTAAATTGATTGTCCGGCTCAGCTCTGCCGCAATTTGGTTCTCACGAGAGGCGGATCGCGCTAGAGGCTTTATAAAAGGTGAGCCCGAACGCTAAAGAAGATGCGGACGCGCGTTCCAAAAACGCATCGTCCGCAGCGTGTCTTAACCAATCATTTGCGGCCGCTATTTGCCGACGTGCTTGCTAAGGGCGTTTTCTTGCCGATTCAATGTCTTTTGTTCGGACTTTGTAATATGCCCGCCGTTCTGCGATGCCATGTCGCGCTCTTCCTGCCGAATCTGACGGTCGTCTTTGTGAAGATTCGCCGCATGTTGCTTGGTCATCTCGCCTTCCTTGACTTCCTTATGGATGCGTTTGTTCTGATGGGCTAATCGATCGTTCACTTGATCGCGACGCGGGTGGGCTTTTTCCCATTTCGTCTCCTTGTCCGCGGCCATCGCGGCAGACGTGCCGCCCGCGACTAACATGGCTGCAATAACACACGACAAAACTTTGTTCTTACTCATGACTGGACTACTCCGTAATTAGTTGATGATCGTTGCAGAAAACTCCGCGCCATATCCGTCGGGACATTTCCGTTGAGCTAATACCGTTGAGCATGGTGTCGCGGATGATGAGTTAAACGCGGTGCGGCCTATTCGGTTGACAAGCGCGTATCGTGTCTCGAGTGGCAAAGCCATTTGCGATGAGGATTCAGCGTAGGTACATTCCTCACACCATGCTCAAATACAACACTCTTCACGTGCTACAGCTCGGAACAGTAGTATCTGTATTGTGCGCATCCGTTGATTTCGTCATTCTTAATAGAAGCGACGTCTCCCGTATGGGTCCGTGCGTGAGCTTAGGATGGCGATAGACATCGGAGGAAAGCAATGTCCCGCAATAGACGCGTTCCGACACTATTAACGATAGCAGTTATTGCAATCGGCATGAATGGTTGCGCCACCAAACCGCCGCGTTCGCTTGATAACATTTGCGATATCTTCAAAGAAAAAGCTCACTGGTACAAGGCCGCCAAATCCAGCGAGAAGAAGTGGCATTCGCCAATTCCGGTCACGATGGCGTTCGTCTATCAAGAATCGCGATTTCAAGCCAAGGCAAAACCGCCGCGGGAAAAAATCTTGTGGGTGATTCCGGGACCGAGGCCGAGTTCCGCTTATGGGTATTCTCAGGCCAAGGACGATACTTGGGATTGGTATCGACGGGATAGCGGCCACGGCAAAGCGGATCGCAACGATTTCGATGACGCCATCGATTTCATCGGTTGGTACAACGCTCAGAGTCACGACCGCAATGGCATCGCGAACAACGATGCGTATCATCTCTACCTGGCTTATCACGAAGGACACGGCGGTTTCGAGCGCCGCAGTTTCAAAAACGACCGCGCACTGCAAGTGATTGCTCGTGAAGTCTCGTCGCGCTCAATTCGCTACGCCAAGCAGTTGAGTGAGTGTCGTCGGGTTTTGGAGAAACCCTGGTGGCGACTTTTCTGATGTCGACTCATGGGAATTCGATTCGAGCAGCGATGCATTTGGCGATGGGAACAATCGATTCGTTTGCCGCGTGGAGCGTTGAAAAACGCCGCGACAATCAACTATTGATGGCCGACTTCATTGGGTGCACACGGTCCTGGCTAACAATTGATCCGTTACTCACCGATGATGGTCATGCGACGCGCTTGTACTTTGGTTCGGCGGCGGTACCGATGAACGACGGCAAAACAGGCCGAAGCAGACTTGGGTTCGGGTTTAACGCGTTGCTGGGCTTTCTCAAGGTTTACTCACGAGTTCTTTTGTACGCTGCACGATTTCGTCTAATTCGACAACTTAGATGATCAAAAACGAATTTTCGGACCAAAAGTTTAATACGCCGTTTTGGTAGTCCCGTGTCCGAAAGCAATGCCCGGAAGCTCTATCCATCGCATGGTTTTGGCATTGCAACACCACCGGCACCGTTCAATCGTAAATCCAAGTTGGAAAGCTTGCGTAAAACCGGCTTTTCGCGGCGTAACTTGCAATAAATTGTTGCGGTTCCAATGGACTCGCCGATAGAAGTTTTGCATTGTGAAACTCCCGCTGACATGTGACTGACTGCACTGTCCGGCTTGAAACTGCGTATCTATACTTTTCTTTCCGTGACAATTGGTTGGCGGCGGTTACACTTCTAGTTGGTACTGCTTTTTGTGGCTCGCCGGCTGGCGCTTCGCCGTGACGGAAGGCCAAAATCGAACCGGTATTGACGACCGTACATTTAGCGTTGAGGTTTTAGTATGACTGCTTTAGTAAGAAAGGTATTTGGGTTTTCGGTTGCATCGCTGTTGGTTTCGTCCACCGTGTTGGCAGCGCCGTTGGCCTCTGATCCGAAACCGGAATCGGCTCCGCCGCGCGTGACCGATTTCGCATTGCTCGATCAGAAGGGCGATTTTCATCAGTTGAGCCGCTACGGTTATCAAAAAGCGGTGGTGGTAATGTCGTATGACGCGAACTGCGCGACCGACAAGCAGGCTATTGCGGCATTCGATCGGATGCGCAAGAACTTTGAGGGCAAAAACGTTTCGTTTGTTCTGATGGATTCCAAACTGAAGCAAGATCGCGATACAGTTCGCGATGCTGCGCTCAAGGCTAATATCGATTTTCCGATTTTGATGGATCGCACGCAACTCGTTGCGGAATCGCTCGGCATTCAAAATTCCGGCTCGGTGGTGGTACTCGATCCTGAAGGTCCGCAATTGCTTTACCGCGGTCCGGCGCAAGACCAAGTTGCAAAAGTGCTCGACGCAAAGTTGTCCGGCAAGTCCGAGGCGGCGAAGCTAATGCCGGTGCAAGGTTGTCCGCTTGAGTTCCCCGCCAAGAAAATGCAGACGGCAAATGTTCCCGATTACGCGAAGGACATCGTTCCCATCGTTGAGAACAATTGCGTCATGTGTCATCACGATGGCGGTATCGGCCCGTGGTCGATGA
>JAYTQU010000397.1:0-1591 GCA_043746555.1 Pseudomonadota bacterium
GGAGCGCGAGAGAGTGTTTTCGAGTTTCAAGTTTCATGACACTGCTTATTCCAACACCTGAGCGCTGGTTCGAGGTTGCTAGCGAGCGCTGGCGCGAACTTCTGATCGATCACGCGAACTGCGAAAAGAAAGCGGCCTCGACCGCGTTGAGTTTGATCTTTGCGTACTCGGAAGATCGAGCCTTAACCGAGAGCATGTCGCGACTTGCGCGCGAAGAGTTGCGTCACTTCGAACAAGTGCAACGATTGATGATTCAATTAGATGTCCCATTCCAGCGCATGTCACCCGCGCGGTATGCGGAACGATTGCGCAAAGCAATGCGGCGCGACGAACCTGGTCGATTGATTGACTTGCTGGTATGCGGTGCGCTTATCGAAGCTCGCTCTTGCGAGCGATTCGAAAAGCTCGCGCCGCGATTGCAAACACCATTGAGTGAATTCTATTCCGGCCTCTGTGCGAGCGAATCGCGTCATCATTCGCTTTACTTGCGACTAGCCGCAGAACGTTCGAAGCCAGGCGAAAACGCCGATTGGCAAACCGCGCTTGATCGGTTCGCACAGATCGAAGCCGAACTCGTCAGTTGCCCCGATGCGCAATTTCGGTTTCATTCCGGATTGCCGCTATAAGTCTTTAGCTATTTTCACTGCTCAGGGTTTATTGATTTTGCAGCGCAGCGCTAAACGTCGCGGTGAGCGGAATTTGGCTGGGGCAAACATAGTCGCAGCAGCCGCATTTGATGCAATCGCGAAGACCAAGCTCATCGAGCGCTGCTTGGTCGCCCTGGCGTGCGTAACGAAGCAGCTGTTGCGGTAGCAATCCTGCGGGACACACTTCCATGCAATCGCCGCAGCGGATGCAAGGGAATTCTTGTCGTCGAGGGGCGATGTCATGACTGGTTGCGGCAACGATGCAGTTTGTCGCTGCATTGACGGTTGTCTCATCATCCGGCAGGGCGACACCCATCATCGTTCCGCCCATGATGAGTTGCTCGACATGGGATGAGTAGCCGCCGCAGTCGGCAATAAGACTAGCGATGGGTGTGCCGAATCGAACGCGCAAGTCGCGCGCTTCGGTAACGCCTGCTCCAGTTACGGTGACGATACGTTCGATTAACGGCTCGCCGGTTTTTATAAAACGGGCAACAGCCGCGGCCGTTCCGACGTTTTGACACAAGACGCCGATATCCGGCGGTACGTGGCCGCTCGGGATTTCCCTTTGGGTCAGTGCACTGATCAGCTGTCGTTCGCCGCCAGCCGGGTAGTAACTCGCGACGACTTGCAGACGCAATCGATCGTCGTGAGCGGCATTGAGTGCGGATGCGATCGCTTTGATGGCTGCCCGTTTATCGCTTTCGATCGCGAAGATGGCGTGCGTCGCGCCGCTCGCATGCAGTAGGACTTGCGCGCCCAACACGATATCAGGCGCGTGTTCCCGCATTAGCGCATCGTCGCACGTGATGAAGGGTTCGCACTCGGCGCCGTTGAGTATGAGTGTCTGGGCTTGGTGTGCTGCGGCTGCCGCGAGTTTTGTGGCGGTTGGAAAACACGCACCACCGAGTCCAACGATTCCGGCGCGTTCGATCATCGCGCGC
>JAYTQU010000398.1:0-10517 GCA_043746555.1 Pseudomonadota bacterium
GCAACATGCGTGCTCGCAGCTCGAGCGTGCCCAGCGTTGCGGTGGGACCCCAGTCGTTCACGTGCGTACGACGCCGATGCGTTGACCCATGCGAACTACCGCACCGGGTTGTAGCTCCGCGCTCCAAGTTACGTAGTCGGGCGGTGTGATGACAATGACAGTGGAGCCCATATTAAAGCGTCCGGCTTCATCGCCTTTTGCGAGCGTTGCACCGAGACCGGTTCCGATTGCGACAGGTTGCTTCTTGCGACGTGGTGGTGGATTCACTTCGCCGCACCAAGTGGTTTCCATGCTGCCGACGTGTAGCGCGCCGACGTAGACCATCGCAAAGTGGGTTCGCGCCGCTTCGAAGTCGCACACGATGCGTTCGTTGCGCGCGAAAAGGCGTGGCACTGTGCGCGCGGTTGCCGCGTTCACGCTGAACAAATCGCCCGGCACATAAATCGTTTCGCGCACCGCGCCGTCGAACGGCATGTGGATGCGGTGATAGTTATAGGGCGCGAGGTAAATCGTGACGAACGATCCGCCTCGATATTTCCTGGCGCGATCTTGTCCCGCCAACAAATCTGCGAGCGAATAATTCTGTCCTTTCGCTTGAAAAAGTCGATCGTCATGTATCGCGCCACACTGACTCACTGTGCCGTCGACGGGGCTGACGAATGCGTCGTGCTCTGCGGCAATCGGCCGCGCACTTGGCTTGAGGGCGCGCGTGAAGAATGCATTGAATGAAGCATAGGCGGAGGGATTTGTATGCACGGCTTCGTCCATGTCGACAGGGTAACCGCTCAGAAAGGCGGCGATGAGACGATCGCGCAACCACTTCGTTTCGCTGCGGGTGAGTCGATAGACGAGACGCGAAAGCAAATGTTTCGGTAACGCGTATTGAAGTGCGCCAAATGCTCGGTCGCGGAACGTACTCATCACTGAAATCCAGCCAGCCGCTTATAGTCGCTCGTTAGTGAGGCGACGGTTTGCGGCGGACTAAAAAGCGCACGCATTTCGCCGTGATGGTTGAAGGCGAGAATCGATGCGGAGTGTTCGACGGCGTATCCGCCATTGTCCAGCGGTCGGATTGCGCTAGCTATGCCGAGCGAGCGGGCGAATGTATCGAGATCTGCCTGTGCGCCGGTCACGCCGATAAAAGAGGGATCGAAGTGTTGCAGATACGCTTTCATGACTTGCGACGAATCGCGCGTGGCATCGACGGAAACAAAAACCACTTGAGGACGCTGCGCGGCAGGCAAGTCTGTTAGGGATTTAGTGACGCTGGCTAACATCGCAAGTGTTGTCGGGCAGACATCGCCGCAGTTGGTGAAGCCGAATAACATCAAAGTCCAATGACCGTTCATCCGCGTGTTGTCGAACGGCGCGTCATTCTGATCAACCAATGCAAACGATTGCGTCGGTCGCGGCGGATCAATCATCGTGCCGTTTTGCAAAGCAACCGAAGCGGAGGGAGATTGCGGTACGCCGCAAGCGAGCAATGCGCCCGCCAGTGCCGCTACAATACCTACCGCAGCGAAAACGAACAATGTTTGCGAACGTATCATGCGGACATTATTTCACGACACTGCGACTCGCGCTCAGCCGTTTTAGATTCGGATAAGACTTGTGCCCACCGTCGAACAATTGATTCATCGTAGCGCTGCGCTACTTGACTCCGCACAATTATGCTTTGGCCACGGCAGTGACAACGCCTTCGATGAGTCGGCCGAGTTGGTCTTTTTTGCGGTAGGCCTCAGGCACAACGACGCGCCGAGCGTTTATTCGCGCGAACTCACCTCCGACGAAACGGCAGCCGCACTAAGCTTGGTGAAACGTCGCATCGACGAGCGCATTCCCGCCGCCTACCTCACGCATCGCATGTGGTTTTGCAGGCATGAGTTTTATGTCGACGAGCGAGTGCTGGTCCCACGTTCACCCATAGCGGAGTTGATTGAACGGCAATTTGCGCCATGGATCGATCCTGAGTCGATTACTCGGATGCTCGATATTGGAACCGGCTCGGGATGCATCGCGATCGCTGCGGCATTGGCATTAACGCATGCGCGAGTCGATGCAGCGGACATTTCCAACGACGCATTGATGGTGGCAAGGATCAATATCGAGCGTCATCAGGTTCAAGCACGAGTGCGCCCGGTTTGTTCCGACGTATTCGATGGCGTTGGTGCGGCGAAGTACGATGTCATTGTGTCTAATCCGCCCTACGTGAGTTCGGCGGAAGTCGCCGCCTTACCGGATGAATATCGACGTGAACCGGAACTGGGGCTACTCGCGGGCGATGACGGTTTGTCGATCGTGCGTCGCATTCTTGCTAAGGCAGAGCTGTTTCTTCAGCCGCATGGAATTTTGATCGTCGAAGTGGGCGACACCGAGGCGACCGTAATCCAGGCCTATCCTTCGGTGCCTTTTATTTGGCTAGAATTCGAACGCGGAGGCGGCGGCGTGTTCTTGTTGAGAGCGGAACAGTTGGCCGAATATCGCCGAGAACTAAGTTAGAATTCTGGGCATGGCAGGCAATACGTTCGGCAAGTTGTTCGCGGTGACCACCTTTGGCGAAAGCCATGGCCCGGCCCTGGGCGCAATTATCGATGGTTGTCCGCCGGGACTTGAGATCGGCGCAGACGATATTCAGCGCGATGTCGAGCGACGACGCACTGGAACTTCGCGTCACACCAGTCAGCGTAAAGAACCTGATCGCGTGAAAATTCTCTCTGGCGTCTTCGAGGGCAAAACCACTGGGTCGCCGATTGGACTTCTCGTGGAAAACGAGGACCAACGTTCGCGCGATTACGAAAAGATCAAAGATCGTTTTCGGCCGGGGCATGCCGACTACACCTACCAGCAAAAGTATGGCTTCCGCGATTATCGCGGCGGGGGCCGATCCTCGGCTCGCGAGACGGTGATGCGAGTTGCGGCGGCGGCGATTGCACGCAAATTTTTGCGCGAGCGATTGGGTGTCGAAGTACGCGGTTATCTTGCCCAATTAGGTCCGCTGGCACTCGAGCCGGCTCGCTTTCATCCGTTGGATATTAGCTCGGTCGATAGCAATCCGTTTTTCTGTCCCGATCCCGCGCGAGTCGCTGAGTTGGACGAGTACATGATGCAACTGCGTCGCGATGGGGATTCGGTGGGCGCGCGCGTGAATGTGATTGCGACCGGCGTACCCGTTGGTTTAGGAGAGCCGGTGTTCGATCGGTTGGACGCCGATATTGCATTCGCAATGATGAGCATTATGGCGGTCAAAGGCGTTGAAGTCGGCGCCGGGTTTGAAGCGATCGCACAACGCGGTAGCGAGCATCGCGATGCGTTGACTCCAGGCGGTTTTAAAACCAACAACGCTGGCGGCGTGTTGGGCGGCATCTCGTCCGGGCAGGACATTCACGTTAGTATCGCGCTCAAGCCGACATCGAGCATCACCATTCCCGGCGAGACAGTGGATGTCGATGGCAACTCAGTCGAGGTCATCACCACGGGTCGTCATGATCCCTGCGTTGGATTGCGCGCCACTCCGATCGCAGAAGCCATGCTGCTTTTGGTGCTGATGGATCACTATCTGCGCGATCGCGCACAAAACGCCGACGTGGTCCGCCCCACGCGCGACGCCACAAGATAGTTCCTCAAAGATACTGCACAAAGATACTGTAAGCTGCGCGCCCGAATTTCCTGGGCTTAGTGAATATCTGTTACGAGGCGAGTAGGCGATGAGTAGGCAGTGGAATGTTGCGGTGGTGGGCGCGACCGGCTTGGTCGGCAGCACGATGATTTCGATTCTGGAGGAGCGCAAGTTTCCCGTCGCGCAGCTCTTTCCGTTGGCCAGCAGTAAGTCGGTCGGAAAGACGATTCGTTTCCAGGGTCGCGACGTTCCAGTGCAGGACCTTGCTACGTTCGATTTTTCCAAAGTGCAAATCGGATTGTTCTCTGCGGGCGGCAGCGTTTCAGCGGAGTTCGCACCCAAGGCTGGCGCGGCCGGTTGCGTGGTGGTGGATAACACCTCGCATTTTCGCTACGAGGACGATATTCCACTGGTCGTGACCGAAGTGAATCCGCATGCCATTGCCGGCTACAAAACTCGCCACATCATTGCCAATCCTAATTGCTCAACCATGCAAATGGTCGTGGCGCTAAAACCGATTCACGACGCAGTCGGCATTGATCGAATCAACGTGGCGACTTATCAGTCAGTCTCGGGCGGCGGGCAGAAAGCCATGAACGAACTTACCGAGCAAATTCGCGCCATAGCCGCCGGACAGCCGGTGGTGACGAAGGTCATCGCGAAGCAGATTGCCAACAACTGCGTACCGCATATCGACGTCTTTTTAGACAACGGCTACACCAAGGAAGAAATGAAAATGCACTGGGAAACGCAAAAAATTATGGAAGATTCGGCTATTCGTGTGAACGCCACCGCAGTTCGGGTGCCGGTCTACGTGGGACACTGCGAGGCAGTTCATATTGAGACACGGCGCAAGATTTCGGTGGAGCAAGTGAGGGAACTCCTGAAACAGGCTCCTGGCGTCGTCTTGATGGACGAGCGCCGAGCGGGCGGTTATCCGACTGCGGTAACCGAGGCTGTTGGCCGAGACCCAGTGTATGTAGGCCGAATTCGTGAGGATTTTAGCCACGAACGCGGACTCGACCTTTGGATCGTGGCCGACAACATTCGCAAGGGCGCGGCTTTAAATAGCGTCCAGATTGCTGAAATCTTGGTGAAAGACTATTTGTAAGATATAGTCGCATGCGTTAAGTCAAGAAGCACGCGCGTATCGGAATCATCGAGTTACGGGGCTTTATTTAAGCTGACCCTGTTTATAGTGACCATTAATAGTGACATCTTACCGGCCGTGGGTTTGCGTGACTGCGACCTTGGGTTCAGGGAGAGCTGATGACGAGAATCATGCCGCGTCTGTTGAAAGGCGCCATCCTTGGGGCTCTGCTGAGTCCCGCGACACTCTTTGCGCTAGGGTTGGGTGAAATTCACCCCAATTCCGCGCTGAGCCAACCGTTCGATGCCGAAATCGAACTGGTAAGCCCGACGGCCGAGGAACTCAGTAGCCTCAAGGTGACCGTTGCGGGCTCCGATATCTATTCGCGCTTCGGTCTCGACCGCCCAGCGTTTCTTTCGACTTTTACTTTTAAGGTAGTGCAGACCGGCGACGGTCGCGCGATCGTGCGAGTCACGTCGACTCGCCCGTTAACTGAACCCGTCGTGACCATGTTGATTGAGGCCACGTGGGCGGGCGGACGAATGGTCCACGAGTACACGGTGTTCCTCGATCCACCGGTTTTTATGCCGGTCCAGCCCGTCCCATCTACGGCCCCAGTTGTACGCGACCAGCGTCCAGCAACGCCGCCGCCAACAGAACAACCGCGAGATACAGGTGTTATTGAAAGAACGCCTGAGCCGACTACCGTGGTTCCGCCTCCAGTCGCACAGACGCCCGAACCGACGGTCAGTACCAAGCCCGCGGAGCCGACCCCTGTATCGCGCCCGGAAGAAATCGCGGCGCCGAGTGAACCTAAGTCCACTCCAACTCCAGCTGCAACGTCATCATCCTCTGAGCCGCGCGAGTTGCAGGCCGAGACTGTCCCGACACCGACACCGACCATTACCGGCGATAGTCATGGGGTGCAGCGTGGCGATTCATTGTGGCGCATAGCGAATAGCATTCGGCCCGGCACGCCGCAAATGATTAACCAGACAATGATTGCGCTGTATCGTGCTAACCCGTCCGCGTTTGTCGGCAGCAACATTAATCGGCTGCGCGCGGGCGTTGTACTACGCATTCCTAATGATGAGGCTTTGATGAGCGTCGACGTTCGCGAAGCGAATGCCGAAGTTGCGCGCCAATACAACGAATGGCGGCCGGTCACCGCAGAACCCGCTGAAAGCGAGCGACTTCGATTGGTGCCGCCGACCGAACCGGTCGCGCCGCCAAGTGCTGCGCAACAGAAGGCCGTCACAGCAAGTGCGCAGGCCGCGAAAGCCGCCGAAGAAAAAGCAGCCGCCGCCAAGGCGGCCTCGGACGCTGCTGCGAAAGCGCAGGCTGAGACGGAAGCAAAACGACTGCTCGAATTGAAGAACGCAGAACTTGCACGCATGCAGCGTGAGCGCGAAGAGCAAGCGGCCGCAGAGGCGGCAGCACGTAAAGCGACCGAGCAAAGCAAGGCTGCGGAAGCAAAAGTTCCGGAAGAAACCGTCTCGAAGACTGAACCCGCGCCGACGCCCGAACCGACGCCTGAGGCGACGGCAACGCCACCGGCGGCGACGACAACTGCGCCACCGGCACCGATTGTCGCGCCGACACCTGCGCCGGTCGAACCTTCGCTGTTGGACAAATTGAGCGATTTACCGTGGATCGGTATTTTGATCGCATTGGGAGCGCTGTTGGTGGGTGGCGGAGCGATTGTCTATTCGCGTCGTCGCCAGCCGGAAACGATGCACTATCCGATGGGCGATTCGGGCGGTGGCATTCCGACAATGACACCGGCGGACTTCGAGGCGGCGTTGGATCGCGGTAGCAAACATTCGTTTGGCGGCTCGGGCGACTCTGCGTTCGAAGACCCTCGCACCATGCAAGTGGAAGCGCTGTCGGAAGGTGCCATTGAAGCTAGTCCGCAGCGACGCGGAGCGACTGCGGAAATTTCGCGCGCGCCGCTGCGCAGCGCCGACGACACGATGAGCAGCGAGACGGCGGTGCATGTCGATCAGCAAGACGCACTCGCAGAAGCCGATTTCCACATGGCCTACGGTTTGTACGACCAGGCGGCCGATCTCGTCAAGATCGCCATCGAACGCGAACCGCTGCGTCGCGACTTGAAATTTAAGCTGCTGGAAATCTACTTCGTTTGGGGCAACAAAGATTCGTTCGTCGATGCGGCGCGCGATTTGTACCAGACGCGCGACGTGGCGCCGGCCGGCGAATGGGATCGCATATTGGTCATGGGCAAGCAGATCGCACACGAGAACCCCATGTTCAAAGGTGGCGCGCAACATCTCAGCGACATGATCGACGTCAATTTGGAAGGCGGCGAAAATCGTGTCGATATCGATCTATTCGCATCGCCGGAAGGTAGCGACACCGGCAGCAACAGCCGGTTGGATTTCGAAATCGGAAACACTGGCGCGCGCGCTAAGCCCGCCAAACTGGATTTCGTACTCGACGAGACGTCGAATCGCAAAGCCCGAGTCGATCTCGACGAAACTCGCGAGATGGACGCTAGCGCGAGCACGCAAGAGACGCCGACCATCGAAACGCCGATGCTCGATGCGACCGCCGAGCAACCGATGGATCGTTCATTTGTGCGCGCGGGCGACCAAACGATTCGCGAGCGCACCGTCTCGCTCGACTTCGACAAAGACAATAATCTCGCGCCGACCAACGACCAAACGGCGGAATTGTCTATCGACGATTTGGGTTTGGACGTCGGTGGGCTTGAGTCGACCGGGTCGCTGGATCAAACCGCGGCGCTCGTCGATCACATCGGCGACGACGAAATGACGCGCATCGCAAAGGTGCCGACGTTCAAGAAACCTCCGCACCCGAGTAGTTTGGAGCCGACTATGGAAGTGCCGGCGATGAAACCGGATCAAGCCGGCAAACGCGGCAAAGGTCGAGACGCCGCCAGTCACGTAATTGAAAACGAGCCGAGCTTCGATCTGGATAGCCACGGCGGCGATTCGGGCGATGAGGAGGGTGTGAGCACCATCTACCTCGAACAAATCGAGAACGACGCCGGCGAATTTGTCGACACGCTGGGACCAGGCAACACCGGCGATACCGCCATGCTTGGTCCGGAAGATCTGGATTTCGATCTCGCTAAGTTGGGACAAGACAATCGCCATACCGACGACGATACGATTCGCCGCAAGGCACGCGCTCAAGCGCGCGAGGACTCGACAGTCGAAATGCCCGCGAAGCGAGGCGGCGGCGATATGGCGCCGACTGTCGAGCAACCGCGGCCGAAATTCGACCGCGCCGAGTTGGTTGCGACCACGCAGTTGCCGGAGATGGAACCGGTGACGATGAGTGAAGTGGGAACTAAACTCGATCTGGCGCGTGCGTATATGGACATGGGGGATCCCGATGGCGCGCGCAGTATTCTCGAAGAAGTATTGGCCGAGGGCAATTCAGGGCAGCGTTCGGAAGCGCAGCGCCTGCTCGATTCGATTCGCTAATATCAATGAGGGCGGACGTAACGTCCGCCCTTGTCTTTAATTCATGCCACGCATCGCTCTGGGCCTCGAATACGACGGCAGTCGTTACAACGGCTGGCAAATTCAAACGCATGCTCCGAGCGTTCAAGCGGAAATAGAAAAAGCGCTGAGCTCAGTCGCCGCCCATCCCGTCAACGTGACTACTGCGGGGCGCACCGATGCGCGCGTTCATGCATCGATGCAGATTATCCATTTCGACGCGGCCATCGATCGCGGCGAACGTGCTTGGGTGCTCGGCGCTAATTCGATATTAGCGGCCGACGTCAGCGCGCTATGGGCGCGGACCGTTCCCGAAGAATTTCACGCGCGTTACAGCGCGTTAGCGCGCAGTTACCGCTATGTAATCGTCAACCGTCCGACGCGTCCCGCGCTTGATCGTGAACGCGCTTCTTGGATTCGTCGGCCGTTGAATTGCGAGTCGATGCACCGCGCCGCACAGGCTTTGGTTGGCGAGCACGATTTTACTTCACTGCGCGCCGCAGAATGTCAGTCGAAGACGGCGATGCGTCGGCTTGAGTCCATCTCGGTGACGCGCTATGAGGAGTTCGTCACCATCGTCGTGACGGCCAACGCTTTCCTACAGCACATGGTCCGCAACATAGCCGGACTGTTGATCGCTATTGGCGTCGGCGATCGACCCGTCGAATGGAGTCGCCAGGTTCTTGAGGCTCGCAATCGTCGTATCGCCGGCGTCACCGCGCCGCCACAGGGCTTAACGCTCATCGGCGTTCGCTATCCTGCCGAATTTGGACTGCCGAGCGAACCTGAAGCCACCGCCTTTCGCGATCGTCACTTGCCCGCCGCCGTCCGGTCGCGTATAGATACAGAATAAATTCTTTGAGAACTTGCCTATGACCTGGTTCGAGAAAATCATGCCTTCCCGCATCAAGACCGAACGCCGGACGCGCTCGGTGCCGGAAGGGCTGTGGATGAAGTGCGCCGCGTGCGATGCCGTGCTTTATCGCGCCGAACTCGATCGCAATCTACAAGTGTGTCCAAAGTGCGCGCATCACATGCGCATCGGCGCGCGCGATCGACTCGAGAACTTTCTCGATGCGGACACGTGGCAGGAGATCGGCGGAAACATCGAGCCCGAGGATCCGCTGAAGTTTCGCGCGCTCAAAAAATATCGCGATCAGTTGACCATGGCGCAAAAGACCACGGAAGAAACCGACGCGCTGATCGTATTGGCCGGAAAATTACTGGGTCTGGAAGTCGTGGCCTGCGCATTTGAATTCGAATTCATGGGCGGGTCGATGGGCTCGGTGGTCGGCGAACGCTTTGTGCGCGGCGTCGACTATTGCTTGGAAAAACGCGCGCCGCTCATTTGTTTTTCGGCAAGCGGCGGTGCGCGCATGCAAGAGGCGTTGCTCTCGCTGTTGCAGATGGCTAAAACCAGCGCAGCGCTGGTGCAATTGTCCCAATCACGGTTACCGTATATTTCCGTGCTTACCGACCCGACTACCGGGGGAGTATCTGCAAGCTTGGCGATGTTGGGCGACATCAATATCGGCGAGCCCAAGGCGTTGATCGGCTTCACCGGACAACGCGTGATTCAACAAACCGTGCGCGAAACCTTGCCGGAGGGTTTTCAGCGTAGCGAGTTTTTGCTCGATCATGGCGCCATCGACATGATTCTAGATCGGCGCGACATGCGTGAACGCATCGCGCAAATGCTCAGCCTGATGATGCATAGGCCCGCGCCAGCGGCGGAGCAACCGGCCTGATTCTCTACACGTAAATCGCTTGAGCAACCGCGCTTAGCCTGAGTCTTGCCAGACGCAGGTCTTGTATCGCCGCGAAGCAATGCAGTTTCAAAGTCTTCCTGAATGGCTCCACTATCAAGAGCGGCTCCATCCCAATCCGATCGACCTTGGCCTTGAGCGACTCGCCCAAGTGCTTGCGCGGTTGCACTGGCGTCCGTTTAATTGTCCGGTCATCACCGTGGGCGGCACGAACGGGAAGGGTTCGTGCGTGGCGCTGATCGATAGCATACTTTCCGCCGAAGGCTATCGGGTCGGAACATTTACCTCACCGCATCTAATTCGTTACAGCGAACGCATTAAAATTGCCGATCAAGAAATTTCCGATGCATCTTTGATTGCAGCGTTTGAACGCATCGAAGACGCGCGCGATACCGTGTCACTCACGTTTTTCGAATTCAACACGTTAGCGGCATTGTTGATCTTCCAGACAGCGGCGTTGGATGCCGTCGTGCTCGAAGTGGGCTTAGGTGGAAAACTCGACGCAGTCAACATTGTCGATCCTGACGTCGCCATTGTCAGTTCAATCGCGTTGG
>JAYTQU010000399.1:0-5512 GCA_043746555.1 Pseudomonadota bacterium
CCCGACAGAAAAGTCGCCGAAACTCTGCGCTTGCTCAACCGCAACATCCGCCTCGTCTTCGACTATCTGCTCATGACCGAAAACTCCCGCCGCACTACCCGTCGCACTGCATCCAACCCCCCGCACACCGCAGCGCCAGCTTGATCCTCAGCATTTCAGGGAGGAGGGGAACTTAGAACAAATTTGCCGTGTCCATTTAAGGGCTATTTCTTCTTGGCCGGCGGTTTGGCCTTGGGCTTCGCGGCAGGCTTTTTGGAACCGCTCGATGTGTTTCTGCGAGTGGATTTCTCGGATTGGCTTTTGGATTCGGGCGTCGACTTAGAGTCGGTCGATGAGTCGGTCGATTTGGTCGTCTCTTTAGTCGCTGAGGCGTCGGATTTCGTTTCGACCTTGGTATCCGTCTTCGTGTCCGTCTTGGCTTCGGAACTGCTCTCCTTCTCCTCGCCAACCAAATTCCGCTTGTTTTCCTTGTCCGACTTGAAGTCCGTTTCATACCAACCGCCACCTGCCAACCGAAATGCCGGCGCAGACACCAGTTTCTTCAGCGTCGCCTTCTTACAACTAGGGCATTTCTTGAGCGGCGGATCGGAAATCTTCTGTAAAGCTTCGACGTAAAACTTACAGGCGGAACATTCGTATTCGTAAAACGGCATGGGGCAATCCGACCTTGATTCCGGGCTTGTTATTGACAGACCGCGCATCATAGGGCCAAGCGGGGATTGTTCAAGGGTCATTCTCACTTCCGACGTTCGGAGCCTAAGAGCGACAATCGCTTTGTGCAAAGCGCGCAGCAGCTCGAACTGCGTTAGTTTAGGAAGTGAGAATTCGATCGCGATCATCCATTCACTCGCTGCACTCTCCCGAAACTCAGCGCCGGAATTCGGCAAGACAGCCCGGGCTCACTCCCAGGCGAGGAATTCCACGAGCGTCTACCAGCGTCGAAATCGGTAGCTCATTCTAGCCAGGCAGCAAAACCAACTGCGGCATACCGCCTAGACCGCTAAACTATGCGTCACATTTGCACAACGACGACAATTGGGGCACTCCATGGCACACCGATCCATGCGGCAAAAACATTCCGCACCGAAATTCTCGCGCACGCGCCGGCCCGATGATCTGTCGCTCGACGATTGGCAGCGCGGCCTGCGGAAGCAATTTGGACAGGAGCAGAAATTCAAATTTCAGAACATCGGGGAACAGCCCGTCTTTTCCGAGTATCGCGTCGCCAACCCGCAGAGCAAACGCTCGTACAAAGTGGCGATTCGCGGCAGGATGCCAGGCGAAAACTTCTGCGCCTGTCCCGACTTCGCCACCAATGCGCTCGGCACATGCAAACACATCGAGTTCATGCTCGCGCGATTGGCCAAGCAGCGTGGCGGCAAAGCGGCGCTAGCCGAGGGATTTCATCCGCCGTATAGTGAAGTGTTTTTGGAATATGGTGCCGAACGCCGTGTGCGCCTGCGCGTTGGTGCCGAATGCCCATCCACGCTGTTGCCGGCGGCGCGGCGACTGTTCGATGCTACGAATCGGTGGGCGCTGCGCGATAACGGCGCTGCTGACGTTAACAGCTTCGTCAAACTTGCCGCGAATGTAGGTCACGAGTTGCGTTGTTACGACGATGCCTTGGCGTTTCTCGCGCAAGCGCGCGATGCCGATGCACGAGAGCGCGCACTCGCTGCGGCTTACCCGCGCGGCGCGGAGAGTGCAGCTTTACGCAAGTTGCTTAAAGTGCCCCTGTATCCGTATCAAGCCGAAGGCGCATTGTTCGCGGCTCGGGTTGGCCGTGTACTGATTGGCGACGAGATGGGTCTTGGCAAAACCATACAAGCCATCGCGGCGGCCGAGCTGCTCCGCAAGCACAGTGGCGCGGAAGGCGTGCTGATCATTTGTCCCACATCGGTGAAACAACAGTGGCGTAACGAGATCAAGCGCTTCACGGATCAGGATGCGCAAGTCGTCGAAGGCGGTTACGGTCTACGCGCGAAACAGTATGCGGACGCAACCGCGATCAAGATCGTCAACTACGACGTCATTGCGCGCGACCTGCATGCGATTCAGCGCTGGTCGCCCGATATCGTCATTGTCGATGAGGCGCAGCGCATCAAGAATTGGAACACCATTGCGGCGCGCGCGCTCAAACAGATTTCGAGTCCCTACGCCATCGTGCTCACCGGCACGCCGCTGGAGAATCGGCTGGAGGAGTTGATCTCCATCGTACAGTTCGTCGATCAACATCGCTTGGGCCCAACATGGAGGCTATTGCACGAACATCAATCTCGCGACGACGCCGGCCGCGTGATCGGCTATCGCAATTTGGATCGCATCGGCAAAACGCTCACGCCGATTTTAATTCGCCGCCGCAAAGCCGAAGTGCTCAAGCAATTGCCCAAGCGTATCGACAACACCTTCTTCGTGGCAATGACCGACGAACAGCGCGCGCATCACGACGACAACGGCGCCATCGTGAAACGCATCGTGTCGCGCTGGCGCAAAACAGGATTCCTATCCGACGCCGATCAAAAGCGGCTCACGTGTTCACTCCAAAACATGCGCATGTCCTGCAACAGCACCTACTTGCTCGACGAGCAAACCGATCACGGCCGCAAAGCAGACGAACTCATTGACGTGCTCGACGATATTTTCGAGGACCCGACCGCAAAAGCGGTCGTCTTCAGTCAATGGGTACGCACGCACAAAGTCATTCTGAAACGACTCGCCGAACGCAACTGGGGGCATGTGCTGTTTCACGGCGGCGTACCGAGTGCACAGCGCGGCGCATTGGTGGATCGTTTTCGCGACGATCCCGAGTGCCGATTGTTCCTCTCCACCGACGCGGGTGGCGTAGGTCTCAACTTGCAACACGCTGCCGCGACCATCGTCAACATGGACCTGCCGTGGAATCCCGCTGTGCTCGAACAACGCATCGGCCGTGTGCATCGACTCGGACAAACGCGCGCCGTGCAAGTGGTCAACTTTGTCGCCGAACACACCATCGAACACGGCATGCTATCGGTGCTGGCGTTTAAGAAATCTTTGTTCGCCGGCGTGCTCGATGGCGGCGAAAGCGAAATCTTTATGAACGGCACGCGGCTATCGAAGTTTATGGAGAGTGTGGATGAGGTAACAAGTGCGGTGACGCCCGCAGTGCCAACCGGCGAGACAGCTTACGAAGACAACGCGGCAACGATCAGCGCTCCGACAATATCGCAAGCGCAGGACGAGAACCTATCGACATCGATTTCACCAACACAAGAACCGAAGCCTTCCAACGCCACCGGCGAAGCATGGAGCGCATTGATCGACGTGGGACTGAAACTATTCGAGTCTTTGGCGACATCGAGTCGCGATACATCGAACGGCGATGTAGCAAAAGGGAATGGCGCGCGCGGCAACACATCGCACGTCAACAAATCCTTTGCCATCGAAACCGATCAAGACACGGGCCGCTCCGTACTCAAACTTGCACTACCGCCGCCAGAAACGCTGCAACGCGCTACGCGTGCGCTGTCGTCGTTGTTGGAGTCGATGCGGTGAAAGGAGTGCCGGCGGCATGAATGATGAATTTCTTTACAACTTGAGAATAACCGGCTCGTGCCGCAGATAGAACTATTGTTGCCAGATAGTCGCCCCGGAGCGCCTGCGACATTCACACCCACCAGTCATAGATCACGAGCAACTTGGAGCACATCGCCAAAGTAATCGCTAAGTTCTTGCACAACCAGATGCAACTCAGGTGCAGCAAGCCGATTGCGTTTTACAAATCCCAGCCACTGCTCCTGCTTTTGCAGATCGTGCGCGAACTCGGCCGTCAATCCAATTGGCAAGCCGTTTGGAAATGACGTACCGCGGCGCGTAAAAGTGGCGCGGATAGATTGCGCAAGCAGGTCTCGGTCAAGCACGCCTTCTCGCGCGAGCGCAAGCAAATCGAAGTAATCCTTCATGCGAGTGTTGGTCGTGCCCAGATGCACAATGGCATCTAGCTTTTCTGCACACGTCGCCTCGCGTGGGTAGACCATTAACACTGGGGCTGGCATATCGGCCAACAGCGTTGGAAACGTCGACTCGACCGGTGCAGGCGTTACAACATCGCCAAACCCGAAATCGAGTTGGATCATGCAGCGTGCGCCCGCCAGCGTGGCGACGAAGTTGGCGCGAAGTCCAACATATCTTGCATGCTCGCGGATCGATTCGATTTCAAGTGACTGCATGTCGTACGCGAGACCATCATCGGCTTCTATTTGGCAAAGCTCGCACAGCACGGATTCGATACGTGCTGCATCGGGTGAACCAAACGCCAGGAAGTCCGCATCGCGAGTGGGCCTGTGCGGATGGTCAAACCACACGCTAAACAACAACGCGCCTTTCAGCAAAAATTGGTCGCGGAACTCGGCAGTCGACAAGCGCTACAACAATCGCTCGACAGCATAGCGATCCAACGACATCTGATAGTCGTCGTTGCCAGCACGTGCCCGATCAAGCAATCGTTGGCGCACGGAGGCCGCACGATTTTGTACGACCTTCTTCATTTCAAGTTAGCGCCTCAAGGTACGGGCGCATAACGCGCGTCACACGACAGGCCTGCGCGGCACGCCAAAGTTCGTCCACTGTCGCGCGTCGCTTCGCGAGCACTTCCTCTTAGCGCCTCCAACGCAACGTCGAGACCAACCGTTTTCCGGAACTTAAAGCAATCCGCAACCGTCTTGGCAACCGACGTGACCCCAACGTTCACGCCGCTCAGCTTGCGTTGCTCTACACCAAATTCAAGCGCGGAATTTGAATAACGCGTAACGCGGATGGTCGGCCATTCCATACGTGGGGCACGCTGCTTGTTACCGATAGCGATCCAAACTTCGAAAGGCGCTTGAGTCGTTAGCTCGTGAATGCGGAGTGCCGTGAGGAGGCAAAAGAGCACATTGGGAGCGCGACGCGCTACGACTACGATACTTTCCTGCGACTCGGGTAGGCCGCGTCGTAAGTGCATAAAGCCCCCGCACCACTCGCTGAAGATCGCCCGATGCAACCAGCCGCGAAATCTGCGCACGCGCGAGACCCGCCGCGACAAGATCCTTGGAACGCACGGTGCCGTGTTTGCGCGCAAGAGATTTGGCGATTGAGAGAGCGAATTCCATGTCCGCAGTGTTCCATAGTGTCGGTAGTTTTGAAAGACCCACCGACACTATGGAACGGGCCAACGCCTACGATTTAGTAAACGCCAACGCCCCGCCTTTCGCCGTCACTCTGATCTTTGCGCCGGGTCCAAACTCGCCGCGTAGAATTCTTTGTGCCAACGCGTTTTCCACTTGATTTTGAATTGCCCGCTTGAGTGGACGCGCGCCATAGACCGGGTCAAAACCTGCTTCGCCCAGTTGATCGCGCGCGGCATCGTCGAGTTCCAATTGAATGTCGCGGTCTGCTAAGCGCTTGCGCAGGTACCCAAGTTGGATATCGACAATCGAACGCAGTTGCGATTTGCCGAGTGGGTGGAAGACCACGATGTCGTCGACGCGGTTGA
>JAYTQU010000400.1:0-7470 GCA_043746555.1 Pseudomonadota bacterium
GGCGAGCGCCGCCCCGGTTGCGTGCAGCGTTTGCGTGGCGATCGGTACGCACCAAGGAAAGTCATGTTTTGGGACCGCAAAATCGTTACCGCGTTCGTCGCCGCCCCAATAGAGCAAGATGTCGATCATCCGCACGCCGCGCCAGAGTTGCGTGCCGATCTCGCGATACACCGGGGCGATGCAGTCTTCGTCTTTAAGCGCCGCGCCACACGCCACTTGCACCGCTTCGTGACCGAGAGCGGGCGGATAAGTGCCCAGTTTTCCGATGCGTTGCAGGTTCACCGCTTTGACGTCGAAGGTGCGCGCTAGCACCATCATGCGATAGATTTTGACGAGTTCCGGGCCGTTGTCCGCGCAAGGCGGCAGCGATCCGTGCGTGTTGCCCTCGGCGTCCAAACACTGCAAGTAGGGAATGGAAAATTCCGCAATTGTCTGCACCGAGCGCTCCTTCACGAGTTGTTGTGTGGGATTGTTATGTGCCCGATAGCCAAAAATGTGCCGCGCATTATATAGGTAAGTTGCAACGTCGAAATGTAAACGATTGGTCACCGACGGCACGCGGTACAGTCGGTGCTTGTCAAGTCCATCGCCACAGGGACAGTCAGGGCAACGTTCGTTCCAGTTCTGCGCCGATAGTCTGCGGCGGTGAAGTGCGGTATCTTCGATGCATCCAAATTGCTTGCAATGGTGCAGAGCTATGCAAACCACGACCGCACACGCGCGAACATCGATTGATCCTCGCAGCAATCCAATGGGTACGGACGGCTTCGAATTCGTCGAGTACACCGCGCCCGATCCCGAGCTGCTGCGCACGCTATTCGCCAAACTGGGTTTTCCGGCGCACGCGCGGCATCGCAGTAAGAACGTCACGTTGCACAAACAAGGCGACATTAATTTCATTATCAATGCCGAGCCTGAAAGTTTTGCGCAGAGTTTCGCGCGACAACATGGTCCTTCCGCGTGCGCGATGGCGTTTCGTGTAAAAAACGCGGCCGCCGCTTTTCGGCGCGCCACGGACTTGGGAGCCAAAGCGGTCGCGACACCGGTTGGGCCGATGGAGCTTAGTATTCCCGCCATCGAAGGCATTGGCGGCAGTTTGATTTATTTCGTGGATCGTTATGGCGAGCGCACTATCTACGATGTGGACTTCGTATCGACGTCTTCCCAACAACGAGTCGCTTCCGCCGGCCTCAATTTTATCGATCACCTCACGCACAATGTCGCGCGCGGGCGGATGGATCACTGGGCCGGATTCTACCAGCGCTTGTTTAACTTTCGCGAGATTCGCTATTTCGACATCGAAGGCAAAAAGACCGGGCTTTTCAGTCGCGCCATGGCGAGCCCGTGCGGCAAAATCAAAATCCCCATCAATGAATCGCAAGACGATAAATCGCAGATCGAAGAATACCTGCGTGAATATCATGGCGAAGGTATTCAGCATATTGCGCTGTCCACCAACGACATTATTCGTACAGTGGACGTGCTGCGCGCGCAAGGCGTGCAATTTCAAGATACGCCGGACGCCTACTACGAGCAGGTCGATGCGCGTATTCCGGGTCACGATGAAGATCTCGCGGCATTGAAGCAACGACGAATATTAATCGACGGCGATCCGTCTCATGGCCAAGGAGTGCTGCTCCAAATCTTTACGCAGAATGTCATCGGCCCGATCTTCTTCGAGATCATTCAGCGCAAGGGCAACGAAGGCTTTGGCGAAGGTAATTTCAAAGCGTTGTTCGAGTCCATTGAGCTGGATCAGATACGCAGAGGTGTAGTTTAATCCGTCCGCTTGACGTTACCGTCGACGGACACCAAAATGACACCATTATGGTTTCTCTGGAAGATCGCCATGTCTGCCATCACGCTCAAGAACGTCCCGGATGAGATTTACGAACGGTTGCGAGAGACGGCTCTGGCGCATCGGCGTAGCGTCAATAGCGAAGCCATAGCGTGTCTTGAGAGAGTATTGCTGCCGAGCCGCATTACAGCGCAAGAACGACTGGTGCGCGCACGCAAGCTACGCGCCGAGCTACAGCGTAAGAATTTCAAAGCGACCGACATCGCTCGCGAAATACGACGTAAGCGCGTCTAACCGCTCGACTGATCGCTATGCTCGTTGCCGATACAAACGTCATCGCCTATGTGTATTTGCCGACAGAAAACACACTGGCAGCGGAGCGTCTGTTGGCGACCGATCCAATATGGGCCGCCCCAATATTGTGGCGCAGCGAGCTGCGGAATGTTTTGGCGCTCTATCTTCGCAAGAAGCTTTTGACTTTCGATCAAGCATGGGCCATTCAGACTGAAGCCGAGTCGCTGCTGGCGGAACATGAGTACGAAGTGGCGTCCTACGATGTGTTGCAGCTCGCACAAGAGTCCGGTTGCGCATCCTACGACTGCGAGTTTATTGCGTTGGCGCGCCGCCTTGACGCCAAGCTAGTCACCGTCGACAAAAAGTTAATTAAGGCATTTCCAAAGATTGCGGTTCCGTTAGTGGAGGCCGTGCGAACGAAGTAGTTGGGAGTGTACGATGAAGCGGTTCATTTCGTTTTCGAAATCAGAAGGCACGGCTTCGCGTCAAGCGCACGCCGACATGCCGTCCAACACCTACGAGCGCGAAGTCAGCAAGGAAGGGTTCTTCGGTCCCGCGGCGTTCTTTCATCACCGCCATCCGCCAACAGGATGGATCGACTTTCAAGGGCCACTACAGCCGCATGCATTCGATCTGGCGCGATTGACGAGCATGCAAAGTTCGCCTTGGAGCGCCGCCGATGTATTGCACAATGCGCATGCGAGAATCCGCTATTGGCATGCTACCGGGCAGACCACAGATGCGATGGGCCAGTTGGTTCGTAATGCCGATGGCGATGAGTTGATGTTCGTGCACAGCGGCAGTGGTGATTTGTATTGCGACTATGGACATTTGTCGTTTACAGCAGGGGATTACATCCTATTGCCGCGCGGGACGATGTGGCGTGTGGCTTGCGCGCAACCTTTGAGTGCTTTGCTGATCGAAGCCACCAACGCCAGTTACACACTGCCGGACAAAGGCATGTTGGGGCCCACCGCGATTTTTGATCCGGCGCTGCTCGATACGCCAAAGATAGACGAGGCGTTTGCCGCGCAGCAGAGCGATAACCAAGAAACGAAAGTCTTGGTTAAACGCAAGAATGCAATCTCGACGATTACGTATCCCTATAATCCGCTCGATGTCGTGGGTTGGCATGGCGATCTTTCGGTGGCGCGAATCAACGTGAAAGATATTCGCCCGATCAATAGTCATCGCTATCATTTACCGCCGTCGGTTCACACGACGTTTGTCGGCGAGCGCTTTGTTGTTTGCACGTTTACGCCGCGACCCTTCGAAACCGATCCCGGCGCGCTCAAAGTGCCGTTCTTCCACAACAATGACGACTATGATGAAGTGCTGTTCTATCACGCCGGCGATTTTTTTTCGCGCGACAACATTCATCCCGGCATGATGACGCTGCATCCCGGCGGATTCACGCACGGCCCGCATCCCAAGGCGCTCAAGAATATGCTGGTGCAAGCGAAACCCGCGACCAACGAATACGCCGTGATGATCGACTCGCGCGACGCCCTCGAGATTGGCGAAGGCGCGAAATCGGTTGAATGGGACGGATACGTGGATAGCTGGAAATGAAACTCGCAACGCTCGGCAATCGCACGCGCGATGGACGTCTCGTTATTGTCAGCCGCGATCTCACGCACATCGTATCGGTTCCCCACGTCGCGCCGACTTTGCAGTCGGCGTTGGATGAGTGGGTGGAGAGCGCAAATCCACTAAGCGAAGTAAGCGATGCGTTGAACGAAGGCACGCTCACCACGATATATTCGTTTGTCGCGAGCGAAACGAAGGCGCCGCTGCCGCGCGCGTATCAATGGATCGACGGTTCGGCGTACGTTAATCACGTCGAACTCGTGCGTCGCGCGCGTGGCGCAGACATGCCGCCGAGTTTTTGGAACGATCCGCTCATTTATCAAGGCGGTTCGGATGAGTTTCTCGGCGCTACTCAAAACGCCGTGTTTGTGAGTGAGGAACACGGCATCGATATGGAAGCCGAAGTCGCCGTGATTGTCGATGATGTGCCGATGGGGATTGACGCGCAAACCGCGCGCAGTCACATCAAGCTGATCATGCTCGTTAACGATTGGTCGCTGCGTAACCTCATTCCCGCTGAGTTGGCGAAAGGTTTCGGGTTTTTTCAATCGAAGCCCGCTACCGCTTTTTCACCTGTTGCGGTGACACCCGATGAACTGGGCGACGCATGGGTTGGCGGCAAGGTGACGTTACCGCTGGTCACACATGTGAACGATGAATTGTTCGGCAAACCTAACGCCGGCGTCGACATGACTTTCGACTTTGGAACGTTGATCGCGCACGCTGCGGCGACGCGCGATCTTGGCGCAGGAACCATTGTCGGTTCCGGCACTGTTTCCAATTTGGATCGCTCATCCGGTTCAAGCTGCATCGCCGAACGTCGCTCGTTGGAGCAAATCGAATTCGGCGCGCCGCGCACGCCGTTTCTGAAGTCCGGCGATCGCGTCCGCATCGAAATGTTCGATGCGCAAGGCGAAAGCATTTTTGGCGCAATCGAC
Source organism: Pseudomonadota bacterium (assembly GCA_043746555.1). Classification (GTDB taxonomy): domain Bacteria; phylum Pseudomonadota; class Gammaproteobacteria; order Steroidobacterales; family Steroidobacteraceae; genus CAZQYC01. The sequence goes on from JAYTQU010000400.1 coordinate 4,621, forward strand.
CAGCGCGTCGCGCTGATTCAGCGATAGCTTTATAGAGTCGGTTATCGCTTAATCGAATTGCGCGCCAACCAAGCATCGATAGCCGGCAAGCGTTCGTTGCGAACTTTGATGCCGTACTTGATCCGTGCAATGGCGGTTTCGGCGTCGCGACGCGATTTGGCCGCAACGTGCGTGTCCATATAGGCCTTTATTTTGGCGATCATGGTGGGGTCGAAGGAGCCGGACGCGAGACCAGGATAGAAACTGCTGCGCGCCGAGATGTCCACCTTCTCATCGACAGCGGCCAAGTGCGCGATGGCGAAGTCGAAAGCAAGATCGGGATGAAGATTGGCTACGCGACCAATCAGTTCGGCGCTATTGGTCGCGCCGGGTTCGGGCGTAAGCGCCAGATCGAGCGCGCGGCGCGCGAGACTCTCGTCTTCGGTTGTTGCCAGCAGCTCGTACAGATCGTCTTTGATAAGCGCGGTCTTTTCGTTCTTGGCGTCGTTATGAAGTCGATCCCAAGTTGCCGCATCCGCATGTCGCGCGACCACACGAAGAATGGTTTTGCGTAGCGCCGGTGGGATCGCTGTGGTATCGGTTTTTGCAGCGGCAAAGCGTCGTTGCGCTTCTGCAATCACGGCGTTGTCATCGAGTGCGCTCAAAACATTGATCAACTGTTCGCGCAATATGGCGATGGAATCGGATTCGCCGCGCTGCGCGATCCAGCCGATTTGCGTGAGAATAGGAGCGAGCTTTGCGATTGCGAAACGACGAAACGATTGCCGATTAACGGAATCTTTGCCGTAGATGTTATTGATGTTGCCAAATGTTCCCGCAATCAAGCCCCACACTTTTGGATGAGCGCGCGTCGAGACGACAGCCGCCAAGTCCAATACGTCGGATGACGAACGATAGCCTGCGAGTCCGAGCGCCCAAGTGTCGGAGAAGATACCGAGTTGATCGATCGTTGCGAGCGACGTGAATCGGTCCTTGATTTGCGCGAACTGTTCAGCGGAATACAGCGTTCGATAGTAGCCGCTTTGTCCCGCATTCAAAATCACGACGCCGCATCCGGGTACGGTGAGCGTTGCTTTACCGTTAGTGACAAGCGTGCGCACCTCGGTGTCGGCAGCGAGAGGCTTCGCTATGACCGGCACGCGCCATACAAGCGGTTTTTTGTTCGGTTGATCCTTGCTGAATTCGGCTTGCGTTAGTTCAAGCGTTGTGGAGTTGTTCGCGCATTTCGGTGCGGCTACTCGCAGCATCGGCACGCCGGGTTGCAACGTAAAATCGTGTGCGATTGCGAGAATCGGCTTTTTCGCTGCCGCTTCGATTTCACGCCACAAATCGTCGGACACGGTGTTGCCATAGGCATGTTTGCGAATGTACTGCCGCACACCGGCGCGCCATGGATCGTGACCGACGTACTCTTCGATCATGCGAATCACCGCGGAGCCTTTTTGATAGGTAATCGAATCGAAGGCCTGACTCGCCTGTTCGACAGTGGTCACGTGTTGCACAACCGGATGCGTCGTAGCAAGAGAGTCGCGGCCGATTGCGGCTTCGCGTCCGCCCACATCATCGAGCATCGTGTCCCACTCGGGATGAAGCTTCGCTGTAGTCCGACTCGCCATCCACGTGGCGAATCCTTCGTTGAGCCAAAGATCGTCCCACCAACTCATGGTCACGAGATCGCCAAACCACTGATGCGCCATTTCGTGAGCGGCGTCCGAAAACACATTTTGTTTATCGGCTTGCGTCGATATCGATGGGTTCAACAAGATAGCGTATTCAAAAGTGTAAATGGCACCCCAGTTTTCCATCGCGCTGAAAAACCGGCTGCTCCCCGGCGACGCGATATTGTCGAGCTTGGGTAGCGGATACGGAATGGCGAAGTAGTCGTTGTACTCGCGCAAGATTGCGCTCGCCGAGTCCAGAGCGAACTGCCCTTGCGCGGCGGAGCCACGTTGCGCGATCACGCCGACTTCGGTCGGTCCGACGCGCGCTGTGATGCGATCGAACTCGCCGAGACCGAAGAACAATAAATACGTCGACATCTTCGGCGTACGCGTAAAGCGAATGGCTGAGCGATCGGCGTTAATCTCGGCCTTGTGTTCGATGGGCATATTGCTAATGGCCGTCTGCTTACTTGGAACGGTCGCTTCGAGCGAAAAGGTCGCCTTGTAAGCGGGCTCGTCCCAGGAGGGAATAAAACGGCGCGCATCGGAGTTTTCAAACTGCGTATACAGCGCACGCTTATGGCCTGCGGCGGTGTCGTAATCGATCGCGAACAGTCCGTTAGCCTGCGTATTGATTTTTCCTCGATACTTCATCGCAAGTCGATAGCTGCCTTTCGGTAACGATTTATCGAATACAAAAGTTGCCGTTTGATTGGCCTTGTCGACCTGCACCTTCGGCTGCGCGATTAAAACATTGTGCGCATCCGACAACTGGACCGGACCAAAGACCAGATCGAGCGCATTCAGCGTGATCGTGGCCGTCGGCTCTAACACCTCGATGTCGATCGTGACCTTGCTTGCGAACGCGCGCTGCTCGGCATCCGGGACAATCGCGATGTCGTAGTGCGTCGGTCGAACTGTGCGCGGCAGTTGTGTTGTCGGCGCGGCTGCGCTTGCAACAGAGGCGGCAAGCAACAGCGTTACAGCCGTGAACGCGCTCACCAAGGCGTAAAATGGGTTGCGATACATGACGCGAGATCCTGTACAACTTGGGTGTGTGAATTGCGGCGCGAGCAATCATAAACCAAGACGAGAGCGGGCTGCCGAGCCTTGTTACTCGCGTTGCCTACGGCTTGTGTTCTCTCGCTAAGTACTCCTTCGACTGCATTTCAATCAAGCGGCTCTTAGT
>JAYTQU010000401.1:0-5931 GCA_043746555.1 Pseudomonadota bacterium
TGCATGCCGCCAATCGCAACGATCGTCGCGATTGAGACAAGTCTTGCAGTAAGCGTGAGGAATTTCATAGTGAGTGTTCTCGGTGAAGCGGCGGAGTCAGCAATCTACGGATGGAGCGAGCAGGGGTCAAGCATGCGACGCCTGAGGTTTAGCAATTGGGCGAATGAGTCCTTCCTGCGCCACGGATGCGACCAGTCGACGCTGTCGATCGAAGATCTGACCGCGCGACAAGCCTCGCGCGCCACCGGCGAACGGGCTCACCGCATCCACCAACAACCACTCATCGGCTCGACAAGGACGGTGAAACCACATTGCGTGATCCAAGCTCGCGCTCATCACTCGTGCGGCCCACAGCGAAGTGGCGTGTTTCAGCATCGTTGTCGACGTGAGAAAGTAATCCGATAAGTAGGCGAGGGTGGAGGTTTGCGTGAGTGCATCGTCGGGCAACGGTTGACAGGCTTTGATCCAATAGCGACCTCGGGGTTGCTCGGATTTTTGCAAAAAGAAATTTTCGGGGTGTATTGGCCGAATTTCGACCAGCCGCGACGTGGATAATGCGCGCGCCGCATTGGGCGGCATCATATCGGCAAATTTGGCGGCCAACTCGCCAATGCTTTGCACCTGTTCGGGATCGGGAACCTCGTCTTCGAGATCGATGCTGTGTTCGTGTCCGGGCTCTTCGCGTTGAAACGATACTTCCATGGTGAAGATAGTGCGACCTTTCTGTCGCGCGACCACACGGCGCGTGGAAAAACTCCCGCCGTCGCGCGTCGGTTCGATGTCGTAAATCACCGGCGTGTCACTCGCACCGGCCAAAAGAAAGTAGGCGTGCAGTGAATGCGGTTTGCGATCCTCGACCGTAAGCGTTGCGGCCTTCAATCCTTGTCCGAGCATTTGTCCGCCGAACAGTGCGTTCACGTGGTTGGGTTGATTCGCGGTGCTGCGAAACAGATTCACGTCGAGCCGTTCAAGGTCGAGCAGGTCTTTGATGTCGAATGTGGTTTTGGTGGTCGTCATGAGTCAGCCTGAGCTATCGTGAATAATGGCCCATACGTTACCATGCGCACCCGGTTTCCACCCCTGATCCCAGTTACCGACCTCAATCAAGCAATGAATCAAGAAATTCTACGGACGAATAACGGCGAGTCGCGCGATGTTGCAAATTCATAATTCGCTCACCGGAAAAAAAGAAGTTTTTAAACCGATCAAGCCCGGCCATGTCGGTATGTATGTGTGCGGCGATACCGTATACGACTTCTGCCACATCGGTCATGCGCGTTCCAAAGTGGCTTTTGATATCGTGCGCCGCTATCTGCACTTCAGCGGTTATGACGTCCACTTCGTCCGCAACATCACCGACATTGACGACCGCATCATCGCCCGCGCCAACGAGAATCACGAACCGTTCAATGCGTTGACCGCGCGCTTCATCAAAGCGATGCACGAAGACTACGCGCGCATCGGACTCTTGCCGCCGGATGATGAACCGTGCGCAACTGAGCACATACCAGGCATCATCGAGATCGCAGAGCAGCTAATCGAAAAAGGTTATGCGTATGTCGCGAGCAATGGCGACGTCATGTATTCGGTGAGCAAGTTTCCGCAATACGGAAAACTATCGGGCCGCAAGCTGGAAGACTTACGCGCTGGGGCGCGTGTCGAGATCGACGAGGCCAAGCGTGATCCGCTCGACTTTGTGCTTTGGAAGAGTGCGAAGCCGGGCGAACCAAAATGGCCGTCGCCGTGGGGCGAAGGTCGTCCGGGTTGGCATATCGAATGCTCGGCGATGTCGCAAGCATTGCTCGGCACGCATTTCGATATTCACGGCGGCGGTATGGATTTGAAATTTCCGCATCACGAAAACGAGATCGCGCAAACCTGCGCGGCGAGCGGCGATGTGTTCGCCAATATCTGGATGCACAACGGTTTCGTCAACGTCGACAACGAGAAGATGTCGAAATCGCTCGGTAACTTTTTCACTATTCGCGAAATGTTGGACTCCGGCTATGTCCGCGATCCGGAAGTGCTGCGATATTTTTTCGCGAGCAGCCACTATCGCGGTCCGATCAATTATTCGCTGGTGCAAATCGATCAAGCCGATACGGCGTTGGAGCGCTTGTACATTGCGCTACGCGGAGTAACTCCGGCCAAGACCGTAACCAAAACGGACGCCACCACGCGATTCATTGCCGCAATGGACGATGATTTCAATACGCCGGAGGCGCTTGCCGAACTGCAAGGACTCGCGAAGCAGATCAATATAGCCAAATCGGCTGGCGATCAAAGCAAAGCAAGTGCATTGGCGGCGGAGCTGAAATCGCTGGCTGGCGTGATTGGAGTGCTGCAAATGGATGCGGAGATACTCCTGCGCAAATCGGTCCGCAAAGAGTCCGGTGCAACCGATGCGTTAGCCGATACCGATATCGATGCGCTCGTTGCGAAACGCATCGCCGCCCGCAAAGCGAAAAATTTCGATGAGTCCGACCGCATTCGCGATGAACTGGTTGCGAGTGGCGTGATTCTCGAAGATGGTCCGCAAGGAACGACCTGGCGGAGAAAGTAGTTGCGTAGTCCGAGCTATGTCTTTTCGTAACGCCGCAAAAAATCTTCTCGCGCAATTCCAGCGTGGCTGCAGACGGCGCGAAGCGTCGAACCCTTGAGCGTCAAATGATTTGGCAGAGTGAGTGACGGAGCCATCGGCATTCGAGCGATGCATTGCGATGTGTTCCCGTTCGCGTACTATTTTGAATCCAAGCAATTCGAGCGTACGAATTACACGCCGCTTTGGCGCGTAAATTGGAAATTTCATCCGACGGCCAGATTACCTTCGGCGACATAAGCGGCCTCAACATCGTCTGCTTCATCGAACGCATCGCCGCCCAAGGTTTCGATGTGAAACTTAGTCGCTGATTTCGCATCGGCTAACGTCTGGTCGTAAGTGTCGCCTTGTCCAAGGGCGACGCCTTTCAAGCCCAACGGATACGCGATATATCCGTCGGAATGCTTCTCGACAATGAATTTGAGAGGTACGCATGAAATGAACTTAACGTACGGGCTGCAACCGACGGATGGTTCTCGGAAAAGTTGTTTCAAATCGAACTGGGTACAAACACTTTGCCTTCCATCAATGCACGTGCTGTGCGGACGATTCCGGAACGACCGACTTTGAAATCGGTTCCAGTGCCCGACACTTCGAGGCTCACGAGAAATTCGCCGGTGGGATGCTCGACCGACATGAGCAATGGCGAGCCGATTGGTATCTTATCTATGGCTTGGGCAATGCCTTGTGCGACCGAGCCGGGCACGGCGCATGCAGTGGCGACGCTCACTGCGCCGAGCACGCCGATTGCCGTGTGGCACTTGTGTGGAATAAACGTGCGTGTGCTGACGTGTCCACCCGCAATCGGCGGCGCGATCAAACTCATTTTCGGCACCACTTTCTCGCGCACATCGCCAAGGCCCATCAATTCACCCGCAGTCCATCGAATGACTTCTAACCGCTTTCGAAACTCTTTGTCGTTCTCCAATTCCTTCGGCGATTCGTATCCTGTTTTACCGAGCGACGCAGCCGGGATCACAACCACCGGCATGCCGTTGTCGATGCAGGTGACCTCAATGCCCTCGATGACATCGCGCGCATTTCCAGTCGGCAACATTGACTCACACACTGATCCCGCCGTGTCGAGAAAATCGACATTGATAGGCGCTGCCGTTCCCGGTACTCCGGCAATCGCAGTGTTGCCGTCGTAGCGTACGATGCCGCCGGGTGTTTCAACCGATGCGATGGCAAGATTGCCGGTGTTGACCATGTAGATCGAAACTTTGGTGATTGGGTCGTTTGCTTTCACCAAACCTCTTTCGATGGCGAAAGGCGCAACGCCTGCAAGCATGTTGCCGCAATTCGGACTGACATCGACGATGGCTTTGTCGACGACGACTTGTGCAAACAAATAATCGACATCGACATTGGGCCTTGACGATTTCGAGACAATCGCCACCTTGCTGGTGAGCGCATCCGCGCCGCCGATGCCATCGATTTGGCGCGCATCGGGCGAACCCAGCGCAGCAAGCAAAACACGATTGCGTCGTGTCTCGTCGCTCGGCAAGTCGGTCGCGAGAAAAAACGGACCTTTCGATGTGCCGCCGCGCATGAGTGTGCACGGAATGGCTATTTGCTTTGTCATGAATGTTATTTATATTCCAAGCCGAGTTTAGCTAGCGGTTCGCGAAATTTGTACAGGTCCATGCCCAATTCGCCGCTGGCCAAGCGTTTGCGTTTTTCTTCTTCATTCGCTACCCGCTTTGCGGCCGCTGCGGCGACTTTGACTGCATCCGCACGTGCTACAACAACAACACCATCGTCGTCGGCGACGATGACGTCGCCCGGCTGGATACTTTGATTCGCGCAAATGATTGGTACGTTGACCGATCCTAGGCTCGCTTTGATTGTGCCCTGCGCGCAGATGCACTTGCTCCACACAGGAAAGCGCATGTCGGTGAGCGTCGCGACGTCGCGTACGCCGGCATCGATGATGAGGCCTTTTACGCCGTGCGCTTGCAACGACGTCGCCAACAAATCGCCAAAGTATCCGTCGTTACATGACGAGGTCGGCGCGACAACGAGAATGTCGCCGCTCTTCACCACTTCGACCGCCGCATGAATCATCCAGTTATCGCCGGGAGGAACGCACACCGTCACCGCCGAACCGGCAATCGACGCGCGCGCATAAATTGGACGCAGGTAATGCGCGAGCAAACCGGTGCGCCCCTGCGCTTCATGGACGGTCGCAACGCCATAAGTGGCTAGTGCTTCGATCGCCGCAGTCGGCGCGCGTTCGATGTTTCGAATCACAACGTGTCTATTCATGAGCTTGTACTTAACCGTCTTGCGTCAGGAGCTAATTGTCGACGATTATATCGACGAGTATGTCGCGGCGACAGATTAACGACTGGGCGACTACTGAGCGACTACTGGGTGACTACTGGGTGACGGCGGGGCGAAGATCATGCAATCAAACAGCAAAAAGATACATCGAATTGCCTTCATCGGTTTTGGCGATGCTGGTGCAATCCTAGCCCGATCTCGCTAAGCAAGGCTGCGATGTTGCAGCGTATGACATACTCTACGAAACCGTTGTCGCACGCGCCGCGTTGACCACGAAAGCAATTGCGGTCGATGTGCGGATCTGCCCAAACCTTGCGGAAGCAGTCCGGGATGCAGAGCTGATCGTGGAAGCGGCCGTGATGGCACCGGTGCCGCCACGGCGATTGAGAGTGCCGATGTTGCTCGGTGGCGCACATGCGCGAGAGTTGCCAAGTCGGTTGCAGGTAGTGGGAATGAATGCTAAATCGATATCTGAACAAGTGGGTGTGGCGTCGGCAATCAAGATGTCTCGCAGCATCATGATCAAGGGTTTGGAAGCGCTCGCTATTGAGTGGTTATTTACCGTGCTTCGCTATCAAGCCGAAGACGCGGTGCTCGCGTCGTTTTAGCGAATCGTCTTGTTAAAGAACCATGATCGCGGCGGCCAACCAAGTAAATAGCCCACGTACCGTTAGGCACGACCGTGCCAGAGCGTTCGGAGTCGTCATATAAGATTCTTGCGCTGTCGGACCCGCGCGCGAAGGCGACATAGAGGTGTTCGTTTCGGTAAAATGGGTATCGGCGACCGAATTGCGCGACCACGCCATGAATCGACTTCTGCGGTATTGGCTGAAGCACAAGCATGCATCGATGCCTTTTAGCACTTGGGAAGGTTCAGCGTTATAAATCCGCGCGACAACAGGAGCGACGCCAGCGGTAAAACGAACACGGATCGATGCGTTATAGTAATCGCACCTACATCGACGAAAACCAACTATGCCGACCGCACTAAGAACGATTTGTCTATTGACGCTCTCCAATGTGTTCATGACCTTCGCGTGGTATGC
>JAYTQU010000402.1:0-5170 GCA_043746555.1 Pseudomonadota bacterium
CGCTTTCAACTCGGCTTGCTCCATCTCACCATGGCTCGACCGGATCACGCTATCGCCGTGCTGGCACCGCTCGAAAACTTAGACGACCACTCAGCACTGAAACACTTCAAGCGCGGACTCGAGTCGCTGATCCGCGATGATTTCGATCACTGCATGACGCATTTGCGCCATGGCATCGAATTGAATCACAACAATGCTCCTCTCAATCGCGATATGACCATGCTGATGGGAAAAGTGGCTGACGCAGCCGCAGCCGCCACGCCGATCGCATTAACTCAGCGTTTCTTCGACGACCCGATTCACCAACGACAGCGGCAAGCTTGCGTTCGAAGAATAGGCGCGCAAGCACTCGCGGGACGCTTTGCGGAAATATGCACAGACATTGCGAAGTTCGTTGTTCCGCCGGCAACAACGGCGGCGATGGGAAAGCAGTTTGTTAGCAACTGGCCTGTCGGAGGTCCGTGGCGCGCGGCGTGATCGTTCGCCTGCTTAATATTGAGTGCGACTAAGACTTGTATGAACGGTCTCGCGATCCAAGTGACCAAATAGTGATTAAGTGCAACGCTTAAAGCTATGAGTGATTTTGAGATGGACGAGATCGAGCGGATAAAAAGTCGGCTGCAAGAACTTGCGACCGAGCGCTTGGCCTTGGAACAAAGATTGTCGGCGGTTAGCGTATCAAAGACCGCAAGCGTGCCATTTCAATCGCTGACCTCAACCGAAAAGGTTGCATTGTTCCAGCGTCTATTTGCTGGACGCACCGACGTCTTTCCAGTGCGATGGGAAAACATCAGAGACGGCAGGTCAGGCTATGCTCCCGCGTGTGCGAATGAGTGGAAGCGCGGCGTCTGCGGTAAACCACAGGTGAAGTGCGGCGAGTGCCCCAATCAAGCGTTCATTCAGTTATCCGCCAACGTTGTCGAAGGGCATCTTCGAGGTGACCATCCGACTCGTCCTTCTAGCGCCGATTATGTGACAGGCGTGTATCCGCTGCTTCACGATGAGACATGTTGGTTTGTTGCCGTCGATTTCGACGGCGTCAATTGGTCCAGTGACGCTCGTGCGTACGTAGAGTCATGTGCCGCGAAGAGTGTACAAGCTGCGCTTGAGAGGTCTCGTTCTGGAAACGGCGCGCATGCGTGGATATTCTTTGATCAGGCCGTTCCAGCGAGAGACGCGCGAAAATTAGCGGCATGGCTCATCACCGTGACAATGGAGCGTCGCCCCGAAATTGGTTTCGAGTCGTACGATCGTTTATTTCCGAGTCAAGACACCATGCCCGCGGGTGGCTTCGGCAATCTCATCGCGCTGCCGCTGCAGCGCAAGGCTCGCGACAACGGCAATACAGTCTTCATAGATCAAGACCTCAATCCACATGAAGACCAGTGGGCGTTTCTGTCGTCGTTACAAAGGGTGAATGCCGAAACACTACATCGCTTGCTTGACGACGCCGACTCACACGGCGGAGCACTAGGTGTCCGCATTCCCGTTGAGGACGAAAGTGCTGACGAACCGTGGCGTGCTTCGCCGTCTAGACGTAGTGATTTGAAGCCAATTGGCGATCCGCTTCCGCGTGCGGTAAGAATAGTGATCGCCGACGAGATATACGTCGACAGATCAGAACTGCCACCATCGATGGTCACACGATTAGTACGTGTCGCAGCGTTTCAAAATCCTGAGTTCTATCGCGCTCAAGCGATGCGCCTACCGACGTTCGGCAAACCACGCATTATCTCCTGCGCATCGCTTCATGCACGACATGTCGGTTTGCCTCGGGGCTGCCTTGATGAAGTGCAGGCGCTTTTGACTGAGCATCACATCGATACGATCATAGAAGACAAACGCGATGCTGGGACAAAGTTGAATGTTCGCTTTACCGGCAAGTTACGTCCGGAACAAAACGCCGCAGTCCAGGCTTTGGCGCAACACGATTTCGGCGTGCTCGCGGCGACGACTGCGTTTGGCAAGACTGTTGTCGCAGCGTCAATCATCGCGCTTAGAGATTGCAACACACTGATCCTGGTACATCGCCGAGAGTTGTTGCGGCAATGGGTTGAACGGCTACAAGAATTTTTGTCTGTGGATGCAAAGGCAATCGGTACGATTGGTGGCGGTAAGCGCAAGCCGACCGGACAAATTGATGTGGCATTGATTCAGAGTCTAGTGCGCAAGGGCGAAGTGTCCGATATCGTTGGCGGTTACGGCCAGCTTATCGTCGATGAATGCCACCACTTGTCGGCAGCGAGTTTCGAACTAGTCGCTCGTCGCTCAAAGGCCAAATACGTTTTGGGATTGTCGGCAACGGTCGCACGCAAAGACGGACATCATCCGATCATCTTCATGCAATGTGGTCCAGTGCGCCATCGGGTTGATCCAAAGACGCAGGCCGCGAGACGTGGCTTCGATCACCACGTACAAATTCGGCAGACGATGTTCCGACTTCCGGAGACCGAAGGCGGAAGATTGTCGATGCCGGCGATCTATGCGGCACTTGCGAACGATGCCGCCCGCAACGAGCTCATCTTCGACGATGTCCTTAAAGCGATAGAGCAAGGCAGATGCCCGATTGTGCTCACTGAACGACGCGATCACTTGGATTGGCTGCAAGAAAAATTCAGCAGGTTTGCTCGAAACGTAATCGTATTGAAGGGTGGCATGACCAAAACCGCTCGAATGGAAGCGGAGATGATGCTGAACGCGTCGACAACTGGGGAACGACTCGTACTCTCGACGGGCAAATATCTTGGTGAAGGATTCGACGATCCACGCCTAGACACGCTGTTCCTGACGATGCCAATCTCTTGGAAGGGCACGCTTGCCCAGTACGTAGGTCGGCTTCACCGCAATCATCACAACAAGACACGCGTTATCGTTTATGACTACGTTGATCAAGACGTTCCTGTGCTTGCTCGAATGGCTGCTCGTCGACAGCTTGGCTATCGCGCGTTGGGTTACGTGCCTGTTTGAAGCCGACTGTACATACAATGCTCCAATACCACAGGACTTTCACGTCACGCGCGCTGCGTGAAGCGAAACAAATTGTGCGCCAGCGGCAAGTGATGCTAAGTAGTCCGCCCACGCTTGCATCATTGTTCGTCGTTCCGGTAGATGTTCAGCATAGTTGTAAGCGGCGCGAATCGAGTCGCGTTCGGCGTGTGCAGGTTGCCGTTCGATGGCATCGCGATTCCATCCTTGTTCGTTGAGCAATGTCGACGCCATGCTGCGGAAACCGTGGCCGGTCATTTCACCTTTGGAATAACCGAGGCGACGTAAAGCGCCGTTGACTGTGTTCTCACTCATGACGCGATCACGATGTTGTGCGCCCGGAAAAACGTAGCGGCCTTTCCGGTGAGTGGTTGAAGTTCGCGCAGAATGGCGATAGCTTGTTGTGACAACGGACCGATGTGACGAGCATTCATTACCGGCGCTCCGCTGGGATGCGCCATTCGCAGCCGTCGAGATCAACTTCCGACCATTCGGCTTTCCGAAGTTCGCCAGGCCGGACGAGATGTCTCGTTCGGCGCGTCCGGTTGCAACTGCATAACGAAAGACCTTGCCGCAGTACTGCAAAATGCGGTGCGCGGTTTCCAACGCGCCACGAGATTCAATTCGACGTAACACCGACAATAGTTCGACAGTTTTTACGTCTTTGATCGGACGAGCGCCTATCCACGGGAATGCATCAGTCTCAAGTCGGTGAATGATCCGCTCAGCATAGACGGCAATCCAAGTTGGCGAAAACTTAGTGAGCCATGCGCGCGCGACAACTTCGAATGTGTTTTCCACCTTTTCAACGGTCTCAATCTTGGCTTTCTTGCGCAGTTCGCTGGGATCGATTCCGGCGGCTACATGCTTGCGAGCTTCGTCGCGTCGGTCGCGAACGTCTTTCAGCCCGACATCGGGAAAGACGCCAAGAGAGATTCGCTTCTCCTTGCCACCGAAGCGGTACTTGAACCGCCACCAGCGGCCATCGCTCGAAGTGACCTCCAGGTATAGCCCACGTTCGTCGAAAAGCTTCACTGCTTTGCTTTGCGGTGGTTTGTAATTTTGAATCTACGTAGTGGTGAGTGGCATGGGGGCAACTCTTCGCGTGGGAAAGGGGCAAAAAGCCCTGCTGCGCCAATCAATTCCAGATTGTCGCACGACGAAAGGAGGACCCAGCTAAAGCAAGGAACCGTTTCAGAACGCTGACGCTACGGTAAGTGTGCCCAAGGGCACTAGAAGAATAGCCACTTCTCGTTGTCCGATGTATCGGACAACGAGAAGTGGCTCCCCGGGACGGGATCGAACCGCCGACCAACGGATTAACAGTCCGTCGCTCTACCGCTGAGCTACCGGGGAATACCTTTTGCGCCTTGTACTGACAAAAGCAATCGCGCGGGAATTCCCTCGCGATTTTCCATGCAATTTTTAAGGCGCGCGATTGTCCGTAAAGGGGTGCTCAGTGTCAAGCTAACCGCCATGGATGGCGGCCCGCGCATGTTCCCAACAGCGCTGGCATTTCCCACATCCATGTGGGTCAGAAATGGTAGAAATGCAAGGAGCAATTTCTACCAGACCGCCATCGACGGAGGCACCGGCAAAAAATGACAGTCACTAGCTCATCACCAGCACTTCGACTTGCATTTTTGGATTGCCCACGGTTCCTTGTCCCGGCGTGCAGAATAGGTTGTCTTTTAGCACGTGCGCGTCGATCTTTTTGATGACCTGATTGCGCAGTTGCTCCAGTAGTTCGCAATCCCCGGCGGCACCGGCGCCCACTCCGCTCTTACTATTCAACACAACCGTGCGCCGCACGGCGTCGAACTCTCCTGTAACAAGCGGCGTCTTTCCCTTGCGTTGCAATTTGGCCAACAATTCTGTTCGTTTTTCGTCCTTGACATTGGCGGCTACCACCTCTGGCGTTGCGATCTGCGGTGTTGCGAGCAAAATGCGCGCGCCGGGCAATCGCTCGGGTCCCGTTAACTCAGTGCAGCCGGTGGAAGTCACCAGGGAGTTTTCGCTGGCGCCGAGTTCCTTGATGAAGGACCGTACTTTATCGCGCAGCCCGTCGCAGCTGTAATACGTCGTCAATCCAAAATAGGAAAGATAAATCTCTTGTACTTGCCACACGGCTTTGACGGTTGGCGCATTGCCGTCGGCCCGCGCGGCATCGACCACGCCGACACTC
>JAYTQU010000403.1:0-3340 GCA_043746555.1 Pseudomonadota bacterium
ATGATCTGGGTGGAAACGCCGAGTAACCCACTACTGCGTATCACCGATATTCGTAAGGCAAGTCAACAAGCACGAGAGCAAGACGCACTATTGATCGTCGATAACACGTTTCTTTCGCCAGTTTGGCAACGACCGATCGACATGGGTGCGAATATTGTCGTGCATTCGACGACCAAGTATTTGAATGGTCATAGCGATGTGGTGGGCGGTGCGGTCATCGCCGCCAATAAGTCCTTGTACGACGAACTTGCATGGTGGGCAAATTGCATTGGTGTGACCGGAGCGCCGTTCGATAGCTATTTGACCCTACGCGGCCTGCGCACATTGAATGCGCGTTTGGCCGTTCACGGCGCCAATGCGCAATCGATTGCGGAATTGTTGGCGGAGCATCCCGCCGTCAAACGTGTTCATTACCCTGGACTCAAGTCACATCCGCAGCATCGACTGGCCCGTGAGCAACAAACTGGTTTTGGGGGAATCGTGAGTTTTGAGTTACATGGAGGGATCAATGCCGTGCGACGATTCGTAGAGCGACTGCAGCTGTTCTCTCTCGCGGAATCATTGGGCGGCGTCGAAAGTTTGGTCGCTCACCCGACGACGATGACACACTCAGCGATGGCTTTGGATGCTCGCGAGCGGGCTGGTTTAGTCGATGGCCTGGTGCGCTTATCGGTGGGTATTGAAGACAGAGGCGATTTGCTCGAGGATTTAATAAATGCGCTTGTGCAATCGGGCTAACGCAAGACGCAGATAAAAAAAGGCCGGCTAATAGCCGGCCTAGTATGTGGCAACAAAGACTTGCGTCGTGGTGAGGGCGATCATATCGACGCTCACCGTGGGGACTAACCCGACTTCAGTCTGCTTCCACCAAAGACACGTCAGCCGCCGTAGCGGCTGGGTTGAAATTTGGGGATGCCCGGAGGCGAAAATTGCGACCCACAGGGGTGGAGCGCGGGGTCATCATAACGCGAGATTTCCGGCTTGTGTGCCGAAATCCGGGCCATGACCATAAAAAAACTCGTCGGTCAAAAAATCAAAGACTTAGGGCGTTACGAAGCGATCTCTCGCTCTATGGCGGCTCCCGCCTCGGCGGTGGAGCAGCTGGGGACACCGGACGCGATGTCGGGGGTTCGGACGCCCGCAGAAACGACTCTGCCGACTGCTAATTCAATAGCTTGGGCTTCTTTTGTGAGCCCCAATGAATGACGCAACAGCATCGCCACGCTCAGAATGGTGGCGTAAGGGTTGGCGATTCCCTTGCCCGCAATGTCCGGGGCCGATCCGTGGATGGGTTCGTAGAGACCGAGGGTTCCGCTACCTAAAGATGCCGACGGGAGCAGCCCCAAAGAACCCGCCAGCATGGAGGCCTCGTCGGTCAAAATGTCTCCGAACATGTTCTCGGTCAGCAGAACATCGAAGCTGGTGGGTTTGCGGATCAGCAGCATGGCAGCTGAATCTACTAACTGGTGTTCCAACGCGATTTCCGGGAATTCATTTTTCACAACGCGCTCCACCGTGGAGCGCCAGAGCCGAGATGTTTCAAGTACGTTGGCTTTGTCTACGGACATGACTTGCTTGCGACGACCCATCGCCAACTTGCACGCAACACGAGTGACGCGTTCGATTTCTTCCACCGTGTAGCTGCATAGATCGCTTGCCGAAGTTTCGGTGCGCGTCTTCTCACCAAAGTAAATGCCGCCGGTCAGTTCGCGCACCACCATGATGTCGGTGCCGCGTAGTACTTCGGGTTTGATTGTCGACGCATCGAGAAGCGCAGGGTGCGGCGTGACCGGGCGAAGATTAGCGAACAAACCGAGCGCTTTGCGAATCGCGAGCAAACCTTGTTCGGGCCGCACCTTCGCGTTGGGATCGGACCATTTCGGTCCGCCGACAGCGCCCAATAAAACCGCATCTGCTGATTGGCACGCTTTGGTGGTGGCATCCGGAAGCGGCGAACCGGTGGCATCGATCGCTGCACCGCCGATTAAGTGTTCCTCGGTCGTGAACTCGTGCCCGAAACGTTTGCCGATCGCGCGCAAAGCACGAACGCCTTCACGCGTAACTTCGGGGCCGATACCGTCGCCGGCGAGAACAACAATCTTCGCTTTCATGCATGCACCGTTTCGAACTGCGCGATGGCGGCCGCTTGCTTCAACAAATAGCCAAGTTCATCGACACCATTCAACAAGCAGTAACGAGCGAAGGCTTCGACTGGGAAGTTCACTGTCGTGCCAGTCGGCAACGTAAGTGTGTTGGTTGAGAGATCTATGCGCACTTTTGCACCTGGATTCGTCAGTAACCACTGATGGGTCGCATCGTCCACGACAATCGGTAGCAAACCGTTCTTGAGGGAATTACTGCGAAAGATATCCGCGATCTCGCTACTGATGACGGCGCGAAAGCCGAAGTCGAGCAGCGACCACGGCGCATGTTCGCGCGATGAGCCGCAGCCGAAGTTTCGCCCTGCAACTAACACTGCGCAATCCTTGGCGGCAGGTTGGTTGAGGATGAAGTCGCTTTTCGCGTTGCCATTTGCGTCGTAACGCCAATCGGAAAAAAGATTCTTGCCGAGACCTTCCTTGGTCGTGGTGGTGAGAAACCGCGCTGGAATAATTTGATCGGTATCGATGTCGCTCGACGGCAGAACAACTGTTTTCGATTCGATGATGTTGATGGGTTGCATGCCAGCCTCGTTAATCTAGAAATCAGTCCTGCAAGAATTCACGTGGATCGGTGATACGGCCACGAATGGCCGCAGCGGCGGCGGTGGCGGGACTCGCCAATAACGTGCGCGCACCTTGACCTTGGCGGCCTTCGAAATTGCGATTGCTGGTGCTCACTGAGTACTGACCGTTGGCGACCAGATCGCCGTTCATGCCGATGCACATCGAACAGCCCGACTCGCGCCATTCGGCGCCCGCATCCGTAAATATTTTGGCAAGACCACGCGCTTCCGCCATGCGTTTGATTCGTTGCGAACCCGGGACCACCAAGACGCGAACTCCAGGCGCAACCTTTCTGCCTTTGAAAACTTGCGCGGCCAATTCGAGATCGGACAAACGTGCGTTGGTACAACTACCGATAAACACGACTTGCACCGCCTTATCTTTTAAAGCTTCGCCAGGTTGCAGGCCCATGTAGTCGAGCGCCTTTTTGAATGCCGGATCGTCCGGCCGATCGGGCACGCAAGCTGATAGTGGCAATACCATGCCTGGATGCGTGCCGTAGGTGATCATGGGTTCAAGTTTGCCCGCGTCGATGTCGACTTGGCGATCGAACTTTGCGCCGGGATCGCTGCGGAGTTGATTCCACTTTGCCATGGCTTTGTCCCAGGCGGCCC
>JAYTQU010000404.1:0-3870 GCA_043746555.1 Pseudomonadota bacterium
GTCGAGTATGTGAATAGTTAAACCGGGCGACTCATGTCATCAATCAAAGTGTTCGAGGGCGACTTGCAGGCTCGCGATTTACGTTTTGCGATTGTCGCGGCCAAGTTCAATGCGTTTGTCGTCGATCGGTTGCTGACCGGCGCAATTGAAGCGTTACAACGCCACGGTGCAAGCGCGGACCACATCGTGGTTGCGCGTGTTCCCGGCGCATTTGATTTGCCGGTGATCGCGAAGCAACTCGCAGCCAGCGGGCGTTACGATGCTGTCGTCGCTCTCGGCGCGGTGATTCGCGGCGCCACTCCGCATTTCGAGTACGTCTCGGCGGAGTGCGCCGGCGGTTTGACGCGCGCGAGTCTTGATACCGGCATTCCGATTGCGTTCGGCGTACTGACGACGGAGAACGACGAACAGGCGATGGAGCGCGCGGGTCAAAGCACGACGATAAAGTCCGCCGCCGATTCGCACGTCGATACGTTGACCGGCAACAAAGGCGCGGACGCGGCTCTCTGTGCAATTGAGATGGCAAATCTCGTCAGAGCTATTCAATAGGGCTATTCAATAGGGCTATTCAGTAGAATCATTCAGCGGCATGAGCAACGAATCTCGAAATTTAGCGCGCTCGCGCAGCATTGCACGCAAATGCGCGATGCAATCACTTTACCAATGGCAACTGACGCAACAATCCAGCGATGAGATTACCGCGCAATTTATCGGCAGTGAAGAACTCAAAGGCGGCGATGTAGAATATTTTTCAGAGCTGCTGCGTGAATGTTCAGCGCAACTGGAGACTTTGGACGCAGCGTTAACGGATTATGTCGATCGTCCCATCGATCAATTGGATCTGGTCGAACACGCGATTCTTTTGGTCGGAATGTACGAACTACTGCATCGCTTGGATGTCCCGTTCCGCGTGGTCATCAACGAAGGAGTGCTGCTGTCGAAACGATTCGGCGCCACCGATGGGCATCGCTACGTCAACGCCGTGCTCGACAAAGCAGCGCATGCGAAGAGAGCCGCCGAGCAGTCAAAGTAAATCCGTCGTGAGGAACTTCTTTGCTTGAGGTTCGTGGCCGACCTATGTCCGAATTCGATCTCATTACCAAGTACTTCACACGCGCATCGAAACGCAGCGACGTCTTGCTTGGCGTCGGCGACGATGCGGCCGTATTACAAGTGCCAAACGATCGTCGTCTGGTTGCCGCCGTGGATACGATTGCCGAAGCCGTGCATTTTCCTGTCGGCACGGACGCTGCGGCCGTTGGTCATCGAGCACTCGCCGTTAATCTAAGCGATATCGCTGCAATGGGAGCCGAACCCGCATGGGCGACGTTAAGTTTGTCGCTGCCGAAATACGATGCGGATTGGCTGGAAGGTTTCGCAAATGGATTGTATCGACTTGCGGATCGCTTTAATGTGGCACTGGTCGGTGGAGATACGATTCGCGGTCCGTTGTCGATCACCGTCTCGATCATGGGCTTGGTGAGAACCGATCGTTGGTTAACGCGAGCGGGCGCAAAACCCGGCGACACGATTTTCGTTTCCGGAATGCCCGGCGAAGCCGCGGCCGGGCTCGCCGTGATTCAAAATAACTTAGGACAAAGTAGCGTCGAACAAGGCGCTGCGAGCAAGCAGCTTCGCGACAGATTTTTGTGGCCTGAACCGCGCATTGAGCTCGGTCGAGCGCTACGGTCGTTGGCGAGTTCCACAATCGATATATCCGACGGGCTGCTCGTCGATCTCGAGCATCTCTGCAAGCAAAGCGGCTGCGGCGCGCGTATCGATGTCGAGTCGTTGCCGTTTTCGCAATCGATGCGAGCGCTATTTAGCCAAGAGGAGTGCGAACGCTTTGCTCTCACCGGCGGCGACGACTACGAATTGTTGTTCACCGTTCCACCCGAAAAGATGCTGGACGTCGAAGCGGCCGTCGCGCGTGGAATACGCTGCACACCGATCGGACGCATGATGGAAAATCGCACGCTTCTTTGTTGTCGCGAAGGTCGCGCATTCGATATTGCAACGCGCGGCTACGATCACTTTTCATAGTGCGTCAACGAGCGCTTCCATTTTCACTTATGCTGCGCGTATGAAGTTCTCCGCCGATCCCAAAATTATTTTTCGCGACCCGATTCACTTTCTCGCTTTCGGCTTCGGCGCGGGATTGAGTCCGCGGGCGCCCGGTACTTGCGGAACGTTGGTCGCGGTACCGCTCATTATGTTCATTGGCTCGTTCGGATTTGTCGCGCACGCAATTGCTGCGGCAGTGCTTTGTGTGAGCGGCGTCTACATCTGCGGCGCAAGCGCGAAAAGATTGCGTGTACACGATCATCCCGGCATCGTGTGGGATGAAATCGCCGGCTTTGCCATCACGATGTTGTTTGTGCCACTCACATTGACATCGTTGTTAATAGGGTTTGTTTTGTTTCGTTTCTTCGACATTGTCAAACCCTGGCCGATCCGGGAGGCTGATCACAGTCTCACGGGAGGCCTCGGAATTATGCTGGATGACGTGATCGCCGGTGTCTTCGCCGGTCTCATTTTGTATGCGCTGAATCGCTGGCTCTAGCTCGTTGCTCGATCCGGCGATTCAAACGTCGGTGTGATCCAGAGAATCGAACGAGAATACGTGAGTCTAGCGAGCCCCGCGCCTTTACCTTCCAACGCAGAGCGCGGTTCTACGCTCAGCTCATCGCATGCTGGGCACGGTGCGCGCGTTCCTGATCGCATCGGCAAGTACGTCATTGTTAAAGAAGTCGGACGCGGCAGCACCGGTATCGTTTATCTGTCGCACGATCCGTTTTATCGCCGCGATGTCGCGATCAAGGTTTACAACATCGAAAGTTCCGACGAAGACAAAGCGCGCATCACGCGCAAAATGTTTTTGTCGGAAGCTCACATGGTCGGAATGTTGCAACACCCGAACATCTTGCCGATTTACGATGCGGGCGAAGAAGAAGGGCGTTACTACATCGTTATCGAACATGTTCACGGTGCGCGCACGCTCGCCGTGTACGGCAAGCCCGACAATCTGTTGCCCATCGACGATGTGGTCGAGATCATCTACAAGTGCGCGAAGGCGCTGCACTATGCGCACAGCCGCGGTGTGATTCACCGCGATATCAAACCGTCGAACATCATGCTCACGCAGTCGAACGATGCGCGCATCATCGACTTCGGCATCGCGTTAGTGGCGGATTCGGAAATCTCACGCATCGAAGGCATCGCCGGCAGTCCATCGTATATGTCGCCAGAGCAAGTGCAATCGCTTGAGATTACCAATCGCTCCGATCTGTATGCGCTCGGCGCGGTGATGTACGAATTACTTACCGGCTTTCGCCCGTTTCGCGGCAACAACCTGTCGAAGCTCTTACATCAAATTGTGTATGCGACGCCGCCGCCGCTGCACAAGTTGCGCAAAGAGATTCCCGAGGACTTGGAAGACGTGGTCGCCAAGGCGTTGCAAAAAGATCCCGCGAAGCGGTATCGCAACGGATTGGAGTTGGCGGCCGACTTAACTCGCGTACATCAGCGCTTGCGCGATGGTTACGCCAAGCTCGATCGACAAGAGCAGTTTTCGATACTCCGCAAACTGAAATTCTTTCACGACTTTTCGCAGTCGGAAATTATGGAAGTGCTGCGCGCCAGCACTTGGCAGGACTATCCTGTTGAAGAAGAAATTGTTCGCGAAGGCGAAATGGACGATCGCTTTTACGTCATTGTGTCCGGCAATGCGGCGGTGATGCGCGGCGGACGATCCGTCGGTCAGATGGACGCAGGCGAATGCTTTGGCGAGACCAGTTATGTGCGTGGCGCGAAGCGCTTAGCGACCATCAAAGCGCTTACCGATGTCACGCTGATGAAAGTCAGTTCGAC
>JAYTQU010000405.1:0-2877 GCA_043746555.1 Pseudomonadota bacterium
GGTTGAACTCACCGACGGATTGATGCCCGGTTGCGATCGCGATTTAGTGAAGCCCCTCGAAAAACGTCTCGCGAAACTTTGCGAACGCATCATGGTGAAAACCAAAGTCACGACGGTCGAGGCGTTGCAGGAAGGAATCCGTGTTTCGTTCGAAGCGACCGAGAAAATCGAACCGCAAGTGTACGATAAGGTGTTGGTCGCCGTCGGTCGAGCGCCGAACGGCAAACGTATCCAAGCCGATGCGGCGGGTGTGCTCGTCAACGAACGCGGATTTATTCCCGTCGATTCACAGATGCGTACCAACGTGCCGCACATTTTCGCGATTGGCGATATCGTCGGTCAGCCGATGTTGGCGCATAAGGCGACTCATGAAGGAAAGGTCGCCGCCGAAGTAGCGCATGGCGAAAGACGCGCGTTCGATGCGCGTGTCATTCCATCTGTCGCGTACACCGATCCCGAGATTGCCTGGGTGGGGTTGACCGAGACGGAGGCCAAGGCGCGCGGCGTCGCGTACGGGAAAGGCGCATTTCCCTGGGCGGCGAGTGGGCGGTCGTTATCAATCGGTCGCGATGAAGGCTTCACCAAATTGTTGTTCGACAGCGAAACGCATCGCGTGATCGGCGGTGCAGCCGTTGGACCGAATGCCGGCGAGTTGATTGCCGAAATCGCGCTCGCGATCGAAATGGGCTGCGATGCCGCCGATATCGGCCTGACGATTCACCCACATCCGACGCTATCGGAGACGGTCGCCTTCGCGGCCGAGGCATACGAAGGAACGTTGACCGATCTCTATCTCCCGAAAAAACGATAGCGAGTTTTGAAGCTTACGCCATTCGCCAACGCCGCGCGCGCCGCTGCACCATACCGGCCAACATGTGCTCGACCCGACGCGGCGTAGTACCGAGCAATGTTGCCGCGGCTTGGAGCGAATAACGTTGCCGCATCACCAACAACCACGCCATCGTCGCCGTTTGAGTCGGTTCTTTGCACACCTTGTTCATGTGCGCGAGCGTAGAGAACCGAGTTTTAAATTGCCGTGACGCGCTTCCGTTCGCCCGTCAGCAAATCGCCCAATGCACGCTTATAATTTTGCGTAACGGCGCGACTCTGTGACTCCTTTCACACACACACACACACACACACACACACACACACAGTGAGGCGTTGCTCTAGAACGTCTTTCGCGACCGGCATGAATACATCCCTGTAGCCTTCCGCAAAAACGTCCTGTTTTTGAGGGTCGCGAAAGACGTTCTAGAGCAACGCCTCGCAAAGCTGCCCCAACCCGGCTTCGCGCCCACGTGTGTCGCAGTGGATTTTCATCCGGAAGGATTTTCCAGAGCCTCAAAATCACGATGATTTTCCGGAAGCTTTTACGGACGTATTCACGACGGTCCTGAATCTCTTACCCGATCCAAAGCCCAACGCAAGCAATTACCTCAGCCCCGTTTCCTGCCTCGCAATCACCATCCTCTGTATCTCACTAGTGCCTTCGTAGATCTCCGTGATCTTGGCGTCGCGAAAATATCTTTCCAGCGGCAAGTCCTTCGAGTAGCCCATGCCGCCATGAATTTGCAGCGCCTGATGCGCGCAAAACATCGCAGTTTCGGAAGCGAACAATTTTGCGATCGACCCCGCTAGCGTGTTGCGCTCGCCGCGCTTCGCCGCTTCGGTCTTGTTCCACGCCGCGTGCATAGTGAGCAGGTACGACGCATCGAGACGGCATTTCATGTCGGCGAGCTTTTGCTGAATCATTTGAAACGAACCGATGTTCGCATCGAAGGCTTTGCGTTCGGTCGAGTATTGCAATGCGGCGTCGTACGCGGCTCGCGCGATGCCGACCGCCTGTGCCGCAATGCCGATGCGGCCCGAATCGAGAACCGCCATCGCGATCGAAAATCCCTGGCCTTCTTTTCCCAATCGGTTTTCGGCCGGACAGTTGTAGTCGGCAAACTCGATTTCACACGTGGCCGAGGCGCGAATGCCAAGCTTGGGTTCGACGCGCCCGCGAATAAATCCTGGTTGGTTGCAGTCGATCAAAAAGGCGGTTATGCCGCGCGCCTTTTTTTCCGGCGCGGTGCTCGCGAAAACCACCATATAATCGGCGACAGGACCGGAAGTTATCCACGCCTTCTTGCCGTTGAGAACATAGTGAGATCCGTCGTTAGTAAGTACGGCGCGCGTTTTCATGTTGGCGGAGTCCGATCCGGATTGCGGCTCAGTAAGTCCGTAACAACCGATGGCGCGCCCCGATGCAACCGGTTCGACGAACGCTTTCTTTTGCGCTTCGGAGCCGTAGTTCAAAATGCCAGTGCAATACAGAGAATTGTTCACCGACACAATTGTGGAATGTGCGGCGTCGGCGGCGGCGATCTCGATCATCAACAACGCGTAGCTAATCGAATCCATGCCCGCACCGCCGTATTCGGGCGGCACTTCCACGCCCATAAATCCGAGTTCGCCGATACGGCGAATGGTGTCGCGCGGAAATTCTCCCGATAGATCGAATTGTTGCGCGATTGGCGCTATTTCGCTCTGTGCAAATTCGCGCGCGGCGGTCTGGATCGCTTGCTGATCTTCGGACAACGAGAAGTTCATGATGATATACCCCTGCAAAGATTCGTGGAGACTACAGGGTTGCTCGTGTATGCTCAATTCGTTGCGCATCGTACGCAAGCACCGTGTTACGACATTCGCTGATTTCCCCGCGGCCTCGGTACCTGCCCGCTGCTTGCATTGTGCGCGCCACTGTCTGGCCCGGTTATGAGCCCATGCATTTGGCGCAAGGGTTGGGTTATTACTTCTACTTTGTCAGGTTGCGCTGAAGCGCAACCAGACAAAGTAGAATTACGATCCTGAAGATATCAGGCGGATTGA
>JAYTQU010000406.1:0-8709 GCA_043746555.1 Pseudomonadota bacterium
CAGTGACGCGCGCCGTATATAAACGTGCTACTGCCCGACGCGACCTAATCGCGCATTTCGTATATCTCGCCGAGAACGCAGGTATCACAATGGCCGACCGATTTCTGGCAAACGCGGAAGCAAGCTTTTCTGACTTGGCGCAACACCCTTGCCTAATTCTCCTGCCTGACAGCGCACGATTGAGTACCTAGACGCGTGGTATCTGAAGCCTTCGCGTACGCACTTGAACTGAACGTGAGAACGAGTTGACCAGCGGTCACCCATCAACTCTCGCCGGCGGCAAAAACTATGGACGCGTGTTTAGGAGGGAACACTTTTCGAATCAGCCGCGTTACCATTTCGATATATTAAACAGACATTGCGACAATGACGTGACGTAACCGCAGCATGACTCGTGTCGTCATCGCCATCGCCATCGGGATCGCGATGGCGAAAAGGTCTCACACGCCGAAGTCAAATCGAGTCCGTGGGCAAGACACTCGCGTTGTCGTGAGAAAGCGATACGCGGCGCGAACTCGGGGTTGTTTATTATTCTTCGTCGATCCACTGCTTGAGCGTTTTCGACTTGAGACTGTGGCGCATTGCTTCTTCGACGTGCTGTGCAACCGCGTCGGCGGCGGGAACAAAACGAACTTGAGCGAGTGCGGCGTCATGAACGTTGCGCGTGTCGTCGAGTATGTCGGCGAGGCGAATCGACGACAGATCGCGTCCGAGCAACAACGTATCGTCTTCGCCGATAGCGATAAGGTTTGCGGCCGTGAGGCGCGCCACGATGGGTTCCAACACGGCGCTCGGTATGTACAGTCGCTCCGCCAATGAATTCAGTGTGAATCGCTCACTTGGTTGTTCGCCACTCTTCGCAAATTCCTTGCCCAATAAATACATCGTCGATAGTCCCAAACGTTCCGCCAAGTGCGGCGTGAGATGCAACGTGCCGGTGCCGGGGCGTAACGCATGCGGATGCTGCACATAAAACGCCAGTTGCGCACCGATCAACAAGATTAGCCATGACAGGTACAGCCACATGAGCGCAAGAATGGCGACGGCGAAGCCGGCGTAGATTAGGATCGTACCGCTCGCGCCGCCGACGAACGACGCGAACAACGCACCGCTTCCCGCCCACGCGATGCCGGCGACAACGCCGCCGATTAATGCCGCGCGCACACGTACTTTGGTGTTGGGAATGAACGCGTACAAAAACGTGAACACGCCGGCGACCAAGATATACGGCGTCACTTTGGATATCCACAGAAGCAATGTTCCAAAGGGAGCAATGCCGGCCACGGCGCGCACGAATTTGTAGTCGCCAAGCGCCGCAAGCAATCCGAGCGCGGCGAGAATGAGCGCGGGACCAATCAACAACACGCTGATGTATTCGCTGACGCGTCGGCCAAGACTGCGCGGTTCCTTCACGCGCCAGATCATGTTAAAGCTCTCCTCGATCTTTTGGATCATGGAGACCGATGTGTACAATAAAAATACAAGGCCTATCGAACCCAGTACACCGCCGCGTACATTGTCGACAAACTCCATCGTTTGATTGGTGAGCGTGAAGGCCTTATCGCCCAGCGGTTCGAGAAATTGATACAGCACCGGTTCCAAATCGCGGTGATAGCCAAGGCCTTTGAGCACGGAAAACGACAAGGCCAACAGCGGCACAATGGACATCAAGGTCGTATAGACCAAACTCATGGCGCGCAGAGTGAGGTCGCCGCGCCACAGATCGTACGCCAGCGCATAAACGTAGCGCAGCGGTGTCATGACCCGCGATTGCATTTGGGCGTCGAATAGGCACTGTTCGAGTCGCCGCGGGAGGTTCGGTAGCATACTCAGAGCGCTATCTTCATGGCGCAAGATTCACGATGGTCCAATAAAGTCCGAGCTGCGCAGTCGCGCGGGTGAACTCGTCCATTTTGACCGGCTTGCGCACATAGCTGTTGCCGCCAAGATTGTAAGTCGCGAGGATATCGGAGTCTTCCGCCGACGAAGTGAGCACCACCACCGGCAACGTGCGCGTGCGCGCATGATCGCGAATGCGCTTGAGTACGCCCAAGCCGTCGATCTTGGGTAACTTCAGATCCAAGATTACCACCGCAGGGAGCGGCGTCGCACTCGACTGTTCGCCATGCAGATAATCGAGCGCCTCGACGCCATCGCGCGCCACGATAATCTCGTTGGCGAGATTGCACTGTTTAAGGCTGCGCATTGTTAGTTCTTCGTCGTCGACATTGTCTTCGACCAACAAAATAGGGCGGTGTTTGTGTGTGCTCATGACGAACGCTCTAACTGGAAACTGTAGCGCGAGATACTAACCGGAAACTATTTGGCGTCGTCCGCAAACGTGAAATAAAAAGTCGCGCCGCGATCGATCTCGGACTCGGCCCAAATACGGCCATGATGACGTTGGACGATTCGTTGCACGGTGGCGAGTCCGACGCCGGTGCCGGGAAAATCGCTGGCAGAGTGCAGTCGCTGAAAAACGCCGAACAAGTTGGTCGCATATTTCGGATCGAACCCGACACCGTTGTCGTTGACGAAGAACACGCCGCGACCGTCGATGCGCTTATGTCCGACGCGAATCGCCGCCCGTTCGCGCGTACCGGTAAACTTCACTGCGTTTTCGATCAAATTTTCCAACGCGACTTCCACCAATCGCGGATCGGCGATTGTTTTCATGCGTGGATCGACCGAAATTTCAATGACGCGATCCGCAAAGCGCTCCCGATGACGTGTTACGATTGCTTTCGATAGCGCCGAGATGTCCACGCTTTCGCGCTTCAAATCGGCGCGGCTTACGCGGGCGAGGCTGAGCAAATCGTCGATCAGATTCGCCATGCGCTCGACGCCGGCGGTAATACGCTGCAAATAACGCCGCGCGGCGGCGTCGAGCGCGGTCTTGTATTCGGTTTCCAATATGCTGGAAAAACCTGCGATCGCGCGCAGCGGCGCGCGCAGGTCGTGCGACACCGAGTAACTAAAAGCTTCCAATTCCCGATTGCTGATTTCCAGTTCGCGCGTGCGCGCGGCGACGCGATCTTCAAGTGTCGCGTACAACCGAATGTTTTCGATGGAGACGGATGCGAGTCCGGCAAGTTGATTAAGTACTTGCAAATCGCTCTCGGTGAAATCGCCCTCGGCCTTGTCGGAGATTTCGAGCAAGCCTAAATTGTTGCCGTCGCGCGAGATCAATGGTGCGCCCATCCAACCGCGCAGCGGATGACGCAGATCGTCGTGTTGCGTCAATCCGGACAAGTGCGGTTCGGCGTTCATTGTCGCCGCGGTAATCCGCCGTGGCGTATTGGTGGCGAGGACTTGGGCGTGCAGTTCGGGAGTGCTAAGCAGCGCCGCGGGTCCGCGTTGCGCGCCGTAGTGTTCTGCGTACGACGTCGCCACGGTTTCCTCGGGCGCTAACAAAGGATCCACCACCATTGCCGCCGCCGCATTCGCGTCCAACAAATTGCGCATCGAGGTGGCTAGATATTTGAGGAGCTCGTGAAGCGATAGCAGCGAGCTCACGTTGTGAGCGATTTCCGATAGTGAGTGTAGTTGCATCGTGTACTGCTGTCGATCGGCCTCGGCTGCGCGTCGCGAGGTGATGTCGAGCAGCATGCCGACGATGCCGATCACTTTGCCGTCGGCATCGCGTTTCACTGCACCGCGATTTTCCACGTGCACATAGTGGCCGTCGCGATGCCGAATGCGATGCTCGATCGTGTACTGAGCCGTGGTTTCAAGCGACGGCCCAACTGCATTGCGTATGGTATCTACGTCGTCGGGATGAATTAGAAAGAATCGATCGTTCATCTGCAGCTCGCGCAAATCGGCAAGCGAGTAACCGAGCGCCTGTTCGGTTGCGCCGGCGAACCGCAATTCAACGATCTTGAGATCCGCGCCGATTACAAATTCGTAAACGATTTGGTGGGCTTGCTCCGCCGCCAGTCGAAAGCGCTCTTCGCTTTCTTGCAGCCGCGCCTCGGCGGACTTGCGTTCGCTGATGTCGGTGATGGCGATGACTTCGCGTTCGGCTCGGCCGTCCGCGCCGGGGAGGAACACTCCGCGCGACGCGATGTAGATATAGTGTCCGCCACGATGCCGTCGCCGGTGTTCGACGTAGTAGCTCGACAACGTTCGTTCCGCTTCGTCCACAGCGGCGAAGAAATGCGCGCGATCTTCCGGATGGATCATCGCGTCGTTGCGGTTAAGCGGTCGACTTTCGAGTTGGTCTTTTGTGTAACCGAAGATCTGTTCCACGGGACCGAACACGCGGATGCGACCGCTAGCCGTTTCCCGTTCGATGATGACCGCACCGACTTGACCGGCGATGATGCGGTAGCGTTCTTCACTGCGACGCAGTGCGATCTCTTGTTGTCGAACGGCCGTTAAGTCGATCAGCGCGCCGATCATGCGCGCGACGCCGCGCTGCTCGTCGGCAAGATGTCTGCCGCGATCCAACACCGGCACGTAAGAACCGTCTTTTCGGCGTAGACGGTAGTCCACGGTGTGCGGTTGTTCCGTTTCTAAACAACGCTCGAAAATTTGTAGAACGTGGGTGGCGTCTTCGGGATGCACAAGGCGCATCCAACCTTGAAATCCGTCGCTGGATAATTCTTCGGGTTCGTAACCGGTGAGCGCTCTAATCGCGCCAACCCAATTGACGTGGCCGCCGTCCAGTCGCTGAGCGTCCGGTTGATATTCGTACACGGCGCAGCCCGCCTGAGCGACGCCGATGCGAAAGGTGTCTTCGGCGTGATGCCGCTGTAACTGCAAATCGTGTTCGGCGGTGACGTCGCGAATCGCGCAGTAGAACAACTGCTCGCTGGGCGACCAGCGCGACAGGCTTTGCAAATAAATTCGCCGACCGTCATCGCGGGTGAACGGCGTTGCCGCTGTCGCCACCGTGGCAGCATCAAAATCGGAAACGATCGCTTGCGCCGGCGTATGGGCGAGCCAACCGTGCCGCACTTCATCGCGGTGTTGGGGTGGCACGAAATCGAGCAGCGATCGGCCGGATAGTAAGCGCGACGGAATGCCCAAGATACGTTGTGCGGCATCGTTAGCCGTCACGATGTCGCCGTCCGCGCGTAGCGTACAAATCATGTCGGACGATTGATTGAGGATTCGTTCGCGCTCCTGAAAGAGCGACTGAACGCGGCGCTCGTTGTAGAGCGCAAACATGAGTAGCAACAAACTGGCCCATGCAAAAACCAATACCAACAGGGGTGTGAAGCCCAGCGCGCGGTCGATGATCTTTCTACCCGGTGCGATTTCGAACGTGTACTCGATTTGCCGCGAAAACGGCAGCGTAGCGGTTTGTTGAAATCGCGATTCCCGT
Source organism: Pseudomonadota bacterium (assembly GCA_043746555.1). Classification (GTDB taxonomy): domain Bacteria; phylum Pseudomonadota; class Gammaproteobacteria; order Steroidobacterales; family Steroidobacteraceae; genus CAZQYC01. The sequence continues at coordinate 5,333 of JAYTQU010000406.1, forward strand.
AAATCGATGCCGTCTCGCGCCGACCGCTCAAAGATAACTTGTTCGCCGATCAGCAATCGAATGTGAAAATCGGGCGCAATCGGCGCGAGTATCTGCGCCATGCTGACATCGCGTCGGTACAGTAACCAAAACACGCCGAGTGGCGTACCCGCAGCGGAGAATATCGGCGTTGCCGTGTAAGTGAATATCGCACCGGCGGAACGGGAAATTACGGTGCCGCGCTGACGTGTTTTGGTGGTGAGCACCGCTTGGGCCAGCGTCGCGCGCGTCGCGTCGTCGCCGAGATATTCCGCAAAGTCGGCGCCGTTTCCGAGCGCGAATCGATTGCCCGCATTGCCTGGCTGAGATAACGTGGTGCCGGCTACAGTTGCGCCAGGGAGCGTGGTGGCGGTAGCGGCGAAGGTCGAGTAGGCGAGGGTCTCGCGACTAGCAAGTTTTAACACGCGCCCTCTATCGTCGAGCATCGCGATGGCAACAATGGCGCGTCGCTGACGCATGTAGGCGCTCGCGTCGTTGAGAAACAATTCATCGGACACGCGCCAGTTCATGCCGCGCCAATGACCTGAGAGCAAGTCGGCGGCATTCGAGCTGTCTGCTAAACCGGCTCGAACCGCGCGCGTCGTCTCGTCGCCGGCGAATGCGACATCGGAACGGAGTTGTCGAATTTCAGCCGCGCGAACCGCGTACCAAAGTCCTAGCGTTGCAGCGATTGCGACGACCAACAGCAGCGAGCGCCATCTCGCGCCGCGCCCGGCGGCAAGTGAGATTCGCGCAGCGCGTGCGTTGATTAGTCCTATGCCCAACAACACGAGAGCTATCGAAACGGCGAGTTCGGCTAGTTTGTTTCCGACTGCCGCGCCGATATCGTTTGAAACCATCGCCAACACGAGCACGTGCGGAACAGGCCACGTAATTAATAACACGCCGGTTGCCCAAGCAAATGGGCCTGTATTGGCGGCGAATCTCTCGATTGCCAACAGGAGGATCGCGAGCGACGCCAATGCAATCGGAATGGTTGCTTCGACGGCCGTGAACGGCGGGAACCATTCGAGTGGCGTACGTTGTTCGCCGAATAAGGAAATATTAATGAGCGGTGCCACACCCACAACCCAAGCAATAATGGTTGACGCCACGGTGACAACGACCGGCGCGGTCAGTGCGATTGTTACCCATCTCTTGCGCGATACAAACCACAGTGCGAGTGCGCACAACAAAATCATCACTGACCCGCCGCCTCGCAGCGGCAGAAAGAGTGGATCGGCGTGCGCAGTCGGCGCGAACCGAGCCCAGGACAATAACGCAGCGACGGTTGACAACGCCGCCATCGTAGCGATATCCGCTATGCGATTTCGCCGCGCTTCGTTTGGCGCAGTCGACGTTGTCGTTGCCGATGTAGTCGTTGAGACCGTCGTAGGTAATGCAGATGCCGGCATTGCAATATGCGATTTGTTGTCTTGATTGCTGGGCCATATTTTCGTTGGACGATGTGCGGCGGTGACGCAGCATCAACGTCGAGCGAATGGTAACGCAATCCGTTACTCGCGTTGCGAATCGAGGCGCGATTTATCGCCGGTGCGCAATGCGAGATTTATGCCGATTGCAGAGCAAAATCCAATTGCGCTTGCAAACTCCCTGCCGTAAGCGGGAACGCACTAGCCGCCAAGGCGCGCACTTCGCCAGGTGATGTGGCTCGCGAGTAATAGAAACCTTGTCCATCGTCGCAGCCGGCGGTGCGCAGAAATTCCGCTTGCGCCAAGGTCTCGACGCCTTCGGCGACGATCTTGAGCCCCAGTGTTTTTCCCAGCGCCACGATGGCGCGTACGATCGACTCGTCTTGAATGTCATCGGGAGTGCCGTGCACGAAGCTGCGATCCACTTTGATGCAATTCAAGTGAAATCGTTTTAGATAATTGAGCGAGGAATAGCCGGTGCCGAAATCGTCGAGCGCAACTTGCACACCCATGCGCGAGAGATGCTCGATCACGCTCGCGGCCGCGTCGGGATCGTTCATCACCATGCTTTCGGTCACTTCCAATCGCAGCCGCCACGGTTCGATGTCGGCGGCTGTTAGCGCATCGCGAATACGCGTCGCCAAATCCGCTCGACCGAATTGACGCGCCGATAGATTTACGGCTACTGTGGCGTCTTGCCAGCCGCTGGCAATCCATCGCTTGACTTGTTGGCATGCGGTGCGCAACACCCACTCTCCGATCGGCACAATGAGACCGGTGTCTTCGGCCAAGCCGATAAAGCGCGTCGGCATAACCAATCCCAATTGTGGATGCCGCCATCGTAGCAGTGCTTCCGCGCCACTCACGCGTCCGTTGGCGAAACTCACTGTGGGTTGATACTCGAGCAAGAATTCCTGTCGCGCCAACGCATGCGGTAAGCCGTTTTGTAGCGTGAATCGTTCCAGCGACGAGATATTCATTTCCGGCGAATACGATACGATCGTATTGCGTCCGAGCTGTTTGGCTCGATATACCGCCGCGTTTGCAGCGCGCAGCAGCGACTCGAAATCCTCGCCATCGTGCGGATAACGACTGACGCCGAGGCTCGCCGTGACGAAAACATCCTGACCGGCGATGCGAATCGGTCGTTCCACCGCAATACGAATGCGTTCCGCAAGTCGTTCGAATTCGGCCGAAGGCTCGCCGTTGCCGCGCGTCGCGCTTGCGATAGCCAATAAAGCGAACTCATCGCTTCCCAAGCGCGCCAACACGTCGTCGGCGTTACTGAGCTGTTGCAATCGTTCGGCGATGGCTTTGAGCAGCAAATCGCCCGCGGCATTACCGATTGTTTCGTTGACTGTCTTAAAGCCGTCCAGCTCGGTGACCAACAAGGCGAACACGCCGCCGGTGACGCGCGCTTGGTCGATAGCGGTTTGCAAATGCGCTGCCAGCGCAGTGCGATTCGGCAGACCCGTGAGTGAGTCGTAGCGCGAGAGGTAGTCGATGCGCCTCTCGAATTCGCGAAAAGTCGATAAATCCGCAAACACCGCCGTGTAGTGCTCGATTGCGCCGCTTTGATCGCGCACCGCGCTAAAGCTAAATAGACCGGGAAAAAACTCTCCGTCGGCGCGGCGCGTACGTAGTTCGCCTTTCCACGCGCCCTGTTGCGACACCGTCGCGCGAATATCTTCGAGCACAGAGTCGTTCGGATCGCCGACAATCAATTCGCCGAAGTTGCGGCCCAGCGATTCCTCCGAGCTGTACCCGGTGAGCGTAACGAAGGCTTTATTCACGGTGACGACGCGCAGCTCGTTGTCGGTGATGACGACGCCTTCGGATAGGTGACGCAATGCATTCGCGTTGATCTTAAGTTGTTCTTCAGCGAGACGACGATCGGTCACGTTCAAATGCATCACCACGGCGCCG
>JAYTQU010000407.1:0-21134 GCA_043746555.1 Pseudomonadota bacterium
GCGCTCCATTCGGTACAAGGCTGCGAAGTGCGTCTGAGCGTGAGCGAGGTGACATTCGGCGCGCTAAGAGAGATTGATTGCGCTGGCTATTGGGAAACGGGCGAACCGCTCGGCAAGGCCGGCGGCTATGCCGTGCAAGGATTGGCGGCGACATTCATCACTCGCATTGCCGGTAGCTATTCGGGAGTCATGGGTCTGCCGCTCGCGGAGACGGCGCAGTTGCTAACGAGTATAGGTTGGAAATTCGGAACGGGAAACGGAGAAATACGTCCATGACGGCGGAAGTCCTAATCAGTGTCGGTCCGCGCGAAGTGCGCGCCGCGCTTGTCGAAGAAGGCGTGTTACAAGAATTGATGCTAGAGCGCGCGAACCGGCGCGGCCTCATCAGCAATATCTACAAAGGACGCGTATCGCGCGTGCTGCCCGGCATGCAGGCTGCGTTTATCGACATCGGTTTGGAGCGCGCCGCGTTCTTACATGCTTCCGATATCGTGCAACCCTCCGACGCGGAGAATGGCGAGAACGATTCGAGTGCAGCGAAGCAAACCGACGAGATTCAAGCGCTGGTCGCGGAGGGGGGCGAGATACTCGTGCAGGTGTTGAAAGATCCTTTGGGCACAAAGGGCGCGCGTCTCACGACCTTCATCACGATTCCCTCGCGCTATTTGGTGTTCATGCCGAAGGGCCATGGCGTCGGCATTTCATCGCGAATCGAAGACGAGCCGGAGCGGCACCGATTGCGCGAGGCGGTACAGTCGTTCTCGCAACCCGACGATATCGGTGGGTACATCGTGCGAACCGCGGCGGAAGGCGCCAATCCGCCAGCGCTGCGCGCCGACATGCTGTTTCTGCAAAAACTCTGGGCGGTGTTGTGCGAGAAAACCGCGCAATCGAAGCCCGGAAATCTGGTGTACGAAGATTCACCGCTCGCGTTACGCGTGTTACGCGACGTCGTGTCGAGTGGCGTCGGGACCATTCGCGTCGATCACGACGAGACGCACGCGAGCATGTTGGAATTTGCGCGCACGTTTATGCCGGAGTTGGCGGCACGCATCGAGCGCTACGGCGGCGATCGTCCGATCTTCGATCTCTACGGCATTGAAGACGAGATTCAACGTTCGCTGGATCGCAAAGTGTCGCTTAAATCGGGCGGGCATCTAGTGTTCGATCAAACCGAAGCGATGACGACGATCGACGTGAATACCGGTGCCTATGTCGGACATCGCAATCTCGAAGAGACGATTTTTCGCACCAACCTCGAAGCGACCGTGGCCATTGCGCGGCAATTGCGTCTACGCAATTTGGGCGGCATCGTCATTATCGATTTCATCGACATGCAGGAAGAAGAGCATCGTCGTCAGGTTAGACAAGCCTTGGAGAAGGCGCTCGAAGACGATCACGCCAAAACTCACATCTCGTCCGTATCGCCGCTCGGGCTTGTCGAGATGACCCGCAAGCGCACACGCGAGAGTTTGGAACATATGCTCTGCATGGCCTGTCCAACTTGCGAAGGGCGCGGCTTTGTGAAAACCACGGAAACCGTGTGCTACGACATCTTTCGCGAAATTCTTCGTCAGGCTCGGCAATTTCAATTTCAGGAAATGATGGTGCTCGCACACCAAGACGTGATCGAACGCTTGCTCGACGAAGAGTCGGCGGCGCTTGCCGAATTGGAAGTGTTTACGCGCAAACCGATTCGTCTGCAAACCGAAGCACTGTACAACCAGGACCAATTCGACGTGGTGTTGATGTGACGTACGCGATGCGAAACAGAAAACGCGAGACACGATCGAAACTGGCGCCACCTCGCTCTGTCGCGGCACGAGTCTCGCCTAACGCGTTACGACTTTTGTAGCCAATGTCTCCACGCCGGCTAAAAATTCTCAAGATCGTTGCCTACACTGTCGGCGGCGTGGCGGTGCTCTTAACGGCGCTGCTAGTCGCATTTCGCATCGCGCTGGTGCGCGCGCCGAATTATCGCGCGCAAGTGCAATCGTGGGTCAGCGAGCGGACCAAGTTGTCGATCCAATTCTCGCGCATGGACGCGCGTTGGCGTTTCTATGGACCGGAGTTGGTATTCGATTCCGCCGTGGTGCGTTCGCGGGATCGCACGCGCGTGTTGGTGCGCGCGAATCGCGTCAGCGTGGGTTTCGACGTATGGACGGCAATTGGCACGGGACGATTGGCCGCGGGACGTATCACTGTGGAAGAGCCGGAGTTACAAATCGTTCGCACTGTCGATGATCGTATCGAAGTCGTCGGTCAGCACGAACTACCGCAACGAAATCCAAACGAAGTTTTTGTTCCTGACGAGCTACCCACCGGTCGCATTCGTGTGATCGATGCGCAGGTCATTCTTCGCGATTTGAAAACAGGACGCGGTCCGTGGATTGTGCCGGGCGTAAGTTTCGATTTTCGTCGCAGCGGCAGCGCGATGCATATCGACGGCGAAGCCGACCTGCCAACCACGCTCGGCAAGTCATTGCGTTTCACAGCGGATACCGCGGGCAAATTGGCAGAGGCCGCTTCCTTGGATTGGCGGTTCAGTATCGATGCGCGTTCAATCGACCTGGCCGGTTGGGCGCAGACCATGCCGCGCGACTGGCCCGCGCCACGTACGGGTCGCGGTTCATTTCAACTTTCCGGCGCGCTGCATGGCGCGCGTCCGATCGAACTCGCGTTGCAATTGCAATTCGATCGAGTGGCCTTGGTGTTGCCGGAGTGGCAAGAGCCTTTGCCCAGTGTTCCGAAATTGGAGTATCGATACGTTGAATCGGACGACCAATCCGATACCGAATCTGAAAATGACAATGCGACACCCGACCCAGATCGTTCTACGGATACGCAACCTGCCGACAAGCAATCATCCGCATTGGCATCGATAGAAGAAAAAAAGTCAACGCGGCGTTTAGTGCAACACGGGGGAGTAAATCGCCGCCGACTGTAGATTATTCGCGCGTCGCGTTCAACTTGCGGCTTCGTCATATTGAGGAACACGCGAGCGACGCTTGGTATGTCGCTTTACAAGATTTAGAACTATCGCGTCCGCAGAGCAAGTGGACCAGTAAGTCGATAGCCGTGACGGTGACGCAAACGGCGGCTGGCGGTATTGACGCGAGCGCGCAAGCGGACTATGTACTGCTCGATAATTTGTGGCCGCTATTGGCCTATGTGCCGGAGTCGCCTCGTTTGGCCTTGGTGCGCGGTTTGAATGCGCAAGGCGATATTCGCGATCTGCAGTTCAAGGCGAAGCGAATCGATGCCGCGGCGCCGCTCACCTTTAATGTGAGCGGTCGCTGTGAAGCGCTTGGGCTGTCGCCGGTGGCGAAATTTCCCGGCGTCGAGCACTTCGGCGGCATCTTCACAGCGAGCGAGAGCGGCGGCCAAGTCAATTTGAGTGTGCGCGATGGTTCGCTCGCTTTGCCGACCATATTGCGCACGCCACTGCCGGTCGAACGTATTGATGGACGAATTAATTGGCAACGTGAAACAGAAGGTTGGCGCATCGTCGCCGACAATGTGCAAATCCAGAGTCCCGATGGTCAAGCGGCGGCGAGCGGTTCGGTGTTTGTGCCATCCGATCACAGCTCTCCTATCGTCGACATACGGGCGGTGGGCGAAAATCTGCAAGCCCGCGCGACACCGCGTTATCTGCCAGCAGGAAGATTATCGCCCGCGGCGCTCGCGTGGTTGGATCGCGCGTTTGTTAATGGCACGGTACCGCATGCGGAATTTCAAATGCGTGGTCCGACGCGATCGTTTCCGTTTCGCGACGGCTCGGGACTATTCTTGATTCAAGCGCGCGTTGACGGCTTGACGCTCGACTACCAGCCGGGGTGGATGCCGGCGACGAATTTAGTCGTCGATGCGGAATTTCGCAACGAAGGCATGAGCGCGCAGTTACGCCAAGGCGAAGTCAACGGCTTGTTACTCAGCGCGGGGGTGGGACGCATCGACGACTTCAAAAAAGCGGTGTTGTCTTTGGATGCAACCGCCGAGGGCGATCTCGCAAAGGCATTGCCGTACTTGCAACAAAGCACGGTCGGTCCTGCGATCGGTTCGCAGTTCATGGCATTACGTGGACAGGGTGCGTTTCACGCGAAAACCAAACTCGAGCTGCCGTTCAAAGAGATCGAGCATCGCAAATTGACCGTGGACGCGCGCATCACGGATGCAACGATTGCGCTCGATTCGATCGACGAACGCGCCACGCATGTGACCGGCACGCTTAACGTGCAAGATTTCACGCTCAAATCGCTGGCCTTACGTGGAGCCTTTCTCGGCGGTGGCGTGGTAGTAGAAGGAGGCGCAGACGATCGCTACTACGGTCGTGGCGCGGGAATGAAGTTAAGCGCAAACGGTACGGCGCGCGGCATCGAACTGGCGAATCTATTACACCTTCCCAAGTCGATCCGACTCGGCGGCGCCATGCAATGGAAGTTGGACGCGGAGCAAACTCGCCATGCGCCCGATGCTCCCGCGCCGCGCACCGTCGCGGTCGAGTCCGACACTAAGGGGTTGAGCATCGACTTGCCGGCGCCCGTCGGGAAAACAGCGGATGTTGCGCGCACATTGCGGTTCGATGTCGATGCGCCCGACGACGATCAGATTCTGTTGCACGGCGCGCTCGGCGATGCGCGAGCCTTGGTGCGCGTTGCTAAAGATGCAAACGGCTGGCATTTGGATCGCGGCGGCCTACGCCTCGACAGTCAAGCCGCCGCATTGCCCGCGCATGAAGGTCTGCGATTGGAAGGTGACATCGAAAAGTTTGTACTCGATGATTGGTTGAAAATCAAGGGCGACGGTTCGGGAGCGCACACGCTGTCCGATTTCTTCCGCGCCGCGAATGTGCGCATCGGTCAGCTCGGATTTCTCGGCTTTACTTGGTCCGATGTGCGTGCAATTTTGCAAGCCAACGAAAAGGCCTGGCGCGTCGATGTCGCGGGTCGGGATATCGTCGGTCAACTTACGATTCCTTTTGCACCCGAGTCCGGCGAGCCGCTGCGCGTTGCGTTGAATAAACTCAACGTGGGCGAACATCAGTCGCGCGGCGAAGGTGCGAACGCAAACGCCGACCCACGCGACATCCCGGCGATTGGCGGCCGCGTGGACGAGTTGTGGTTATCGGGTCGTCGCGTGGGGACAGCTCGTTTCGAGCTGGAAAAAAATGCGCAAGGCGTGCTGTTGAAAAGCGGTGAGTTGCGTGGCCAATCGTTTACTGCCACCGCGCTAGGTAGTTGGCTTGAAAATCCCGGCAACACCGGCTCGACATCGTCGGTCGTCATCGATGTCGCGAGCACGGACGTGCGCGAGACGCTGCGCGCGTTTAATTTTCACGACGTGATCAGCGGCAAGCGCGCCAACGCGCACGCCGAGTTGACCTGGCCCGGAGGCATCGACGAAGACCTGCTAGCGCGTTCGTCGGGGAAAGTGGGTGTCGAAATGGCGGATGGGCAACTCTTGACGGTGGACCCGGGCGCGGGTCGCATGCTGGGTTTAATGAGCATCGCCGCATTGCCGCGACGCCTGGCGCTCGACTTCAGCGATGTGACGGACAAAGGATTCAAGTTCGACACGATCAGCGGCGATTTCCAACTCAAGAATGGCGATGCCTTTACCGACAACCTGTTGGTGCGCGGTCCCGCGGGAGAAACCGGCATTGCCGGTCGAACGGGATTGGGCGAACACAACTACGAACTCACCGCGGTGGTCACGGGTGATATTGGCGGTTCGCTTAGTGTCGCAAGCACGGCGGTCGGTGGTCCCGTTCTCGGCGCTGCGGTACTTGCCTTCACGCGCTTGTTCAAGGAACCGCTTAAAGGAGTGACGCGTAGGTACTATCGCATCGACGGTCCGTGGGACAATCCCGTCGTCGAGCGTATCGATAAGGATGAAGCCAAAAAGGAGGAGAAGCAGGAGGCAAAACCGGAAACGAAGCAGGATGCTGTTCAAACCGCGCCCAACGCCGCCGTGACCGAGCAGAACACGCCGCATTGAGCGACAATGATCCATCGCTCAACATAGCCGAACATCGCCAGTCACAGACAGATCCGGTATGCCGCTCGCCGCCGTCATTCAAATGAACTCCACATCGCAGGTTGACGACAATCTGGCGATTGCGCGAGCGTTACTCGAATCGGCGTCGCGACGTGGCGCGGTGCTGGCCGCATTGCCGGAAAACTTCGCGATCATGGGGAAGACCGAAAGCGATAAATTGGCGGTCGCCGAAGACGACCAAGACGATTGCCGCGGCGGTCCGATTCAAGAGTGGCTATCCAAAACCGCACGCGAACTAAACCTCTGGATTATCGGTGGCACCGTTCCGATTCGTGCCGGCGAAAAAGTGGCTGCCGCGTGTTTGACAATCGACGCGAAAGGTCAACGGCGCGCGCGTTACGACAAGATGCACTTATTCGATGTGGATGTGCGCACAGAGGATGAAGGTCGGCGCAACGAGCGTTATCGCGAGTCCGCGACGATTGTGGCCGGTCATACGCCGGTTGTGGTCGATACGCCCCTTGGGCGCGTGGGCTTGGCCGTATGTTACGACATGCGTTTTCCAGAACTATTTCGTCATCTTGTTAAGCAAGGCGCGCAGGTATTATCGATGCCCGCCGCATTTACGGTCCCGACCGGTCAAGCGCATTGGGATGTGTTGCTGCGCGCGCGCGCCATCGAAAATCTATGTTACGTGTTGGCGCCCGCGCAGGTCGGCATACATGCCAGTGGACGCGAAACCTACGGCAATGCGTTGATCGTCGATCCGTGGGGCGTTGTCATCGATCGCGTCGACAATCAAGTGACGGGAGGCGCGGGTATCGCGCTCGCAAAGATCGATACCGACGCGCAAGCGCACGTGCGCGAAACATTTCCCGCGCTTCAACATCGATTGATGTGAGGGCGAGTCGAAGCAAACTTTTACTTCCACGCAATTAGCCGAACAAACTAGCCATGGCCGCATCTCTTCATCTCGATTTACCTCTCGCGCCGAATTCGTCGAGCGCGCATCCGGTCGCACTTGATGTCGCGCGAAATCTCATTCTCGATCCGGCGGGACTCGATGAGAATCGGTTGGATCATGTGCTCGGATCGGTGATGGGATCGGCGATCGACTATGCCGATCTTTACTTTCAATTGTCGCGCGAAGAATCTTGGGCATTGGAAGATGGCATCGTGAAGGAAGGGGCGCACAGCATCGAACAAGGCGTCGGCGTGCGCGCATTGGCCGGCGAGAAAACCGGTTTCGCGTATTCCGACGAGATATTACTACCCGCATTGACGGAAGCATCGCGTGCCGCTCGTGCGATTGCGCGCACCGGTAGCGTCGGTTCCATCGCGACACGCGCGCCGATAACCGGACATCGTTTGTATCTGCCGATCGATCCGCTCGCAGGCATCGGCGACACGGATAAGGTGCAATTACTGGAGCAGATCGACGCGGCGGCGCGGCGTTTGGATAAGCGAGTGACGCAAGTGATGGCGAGTCTCGCCGGCGTGCATGAAGTTATTATGGTGATGGCGAGCGATGGAACGTTCGCGGCCGACGTTAGACCGCTAGTACGCATGAATGTCTCGGTGCTGGTCGAACACAATGGTCGGCGCGAGCAAGGTTATTGCGGAGCGGGAGGGCGCTACGAGTTCACGCGTTTTCTGCAAGGCGATCGTTGGAAAACACTGGTCGAAGAAGCAGTGCGCGGCGCGTTAGTGAATCTATCGGCTGGGCCGGCGCCGGCGGGATCGATGACGGTGGTGCTGGGGCCCGGTTGGCCCGGTGTGTTGTTGCATGAAGCAATCGGGCATGGGCTCGAAGGCGATTTCAACCGCAAAGGCACGTCGGCATTCGCGGGCCGAGTAGGTCAACAAGTTGCGTCGCCTCTTTGCACGGTGGTCGACGATGGTTCGCTAAGTGCACGACGCGGTTCGCTCAATATCGACGACGAAGGCACGCCGACTCAATGTACAACGTTAATCGAGAATGGCGTGCTGCGCGGCTATCTTCAGGACAAACTCAATGCGCGCTTGATGGGTGCGCGACCCACCGGCAACGGTCGTCGCGAATCGTTCGCTGCGATGACGCTGCCGCGAATGACTAACACCTACATGCTCGCCGGCCCACACGACCCGAATGAAATTATCGCGTCGGTGCCGAAGGGATTGTACTGTCGCAACTTCGGTGGCGGTCAGGTCGATATCACATCGGGAAAATTCGTGTTCTCGGCGAGCGAAGCGTATCTGATCGAGAACGGCAAACTCGGCGCACCGGTGCGCGGCGCAACCTTGATCGGCAACGGGCCCGATGTTCTCACGCGCGTATCGATGGTCGGTAACGATTTAAAACTCGATGACGGCGTCGGCACCTGCGGCAAAGAAGGCCAAGATGTGCCGGTGGGCGTGGGTCAACCGACCTTGCGCATAGATGGCTTAACAGTAGGCGGGACGGCGACGGGGTAGACGCTTGAGATCGCGATTCTCAATTGTTTGGCACCGGCTCTCCCTCAATTAGTTCAGTCGGTTTATCCGGCGAGACGTCATTCGGTCTTGGCGGTCTTGGCGGCATCGGCGGCATCGGCTCCGCAATATCTTGCACCATGGTCTGATCGAGCAGCGGTACGGCGTCGTCTTCAACCTCGGTCTCGGACGATTTGGTGCGCGTCTGTCGTTCGTCCATGTACATGATTTCGTATTCGCCAATGCGAATGACATCGCCATCGTTCAAAACACGACGTCGCACGCGCTTCGAGCGAACGTACACGCCATTGGTGCTGTTCAGGTCTTCCAAAATACAAGTGCTCAACGTGGTGATGATTTGCGCGTGGTGACGGCTGATATATTTGCTGTCGATCGGCAAATCGTTTTCTTCGGTCCGACCGACAATGAGTCGACCGAGTTTGAGTTCGCGTTCGACAAGCGTTGCACCGCCTAATGCCAGTAACACACGACCGAGCACCACGCGGTGTTCGTTGTTAGTGTCCAGATTCAGCGCCGGCAAGCGTACCGAGCGTTCGGCATATTCGATCCAACGCAGTTCTTCGATGGCGCTCTCGACATCGGCGACCGAAACCGTGTCGCGATCTTGCCCATAGGCGGATAGCATCGATGTGTCGCACAAGGTATTGATCAAGCGCGGCACGCCGCCGGTATAACGAAAGATCAGCGGGAAGGTGTTGATATCGAAAATCTCTCGGCCGCGCGAACCCGCGACTTCGAGTCGATGCTGGATATACGCCTGCATGTCGGATTTCGATAGCGGCGTGAGATGGAACCGCAAGCGAATGCGCTGCGCCAACTGAATCAAATTATGCGAGTTGAGTTTGTCGTTGAGTTCCGGCTGTCCCGCCAAAATAATTCGCAGCACTTTGTCTTTAGTGGTCTCGACGCCCGACAGCAAGCGAATTTCTTCAAGCACCTTGTTGGTGAGATTCTGCGCCTCGTCGACGATCAGCAATACGCGCCGACCCGCCGAATATTGTTCGATCAAAAACCCGTTCAACGTAGCGATCAATTCCGCTTTCTTCATCTTGAAAGGCTGAAAGCCGAATTGCGCCAGCACCGATTGAAGAAATTCGACGGCCGTCACTTGCGTTTGACTAATTTGCGCGACGACGACGTCTTTCTCGAGTTCCTTCAAAAACGTTTCGATCAGGGTGGTTTTTCCCGAACCGATTTCGCCGGTGATGACGACGAAACCGTCGGTGAACCAAATGGTCGATTCCATGTACGCCTTGGCGCGGGCGTGATGCTTGGACAAAAATAAAAATGCCGGGTCTGGGCTTAAGCGAAACGGCAGCTCGCGTAATTTGAAAAGTTCCAGGTACATGAATGGGTCTAAAGGCGCTTAACTGGGTTGGGTCCGATGAGTGCGTGTAAGTCTAACGCGATCGCGCTATTGGTGCATCGCTCCTGGCATCGGACAATGTTTGTTACGGAAAATTCTTGATGTTTGACGTGTGTGGAGATTCGACGAAGGTGGCGGTATGCGTCAGTATTTCGTCGTCGTTCTCGGGCAAAGTGAAATAGAAGGTTGCGCCGGCGTTGGGTTGGCCGTCGGCCCAGATGCGACCGCCATGTTTGGCGACGATTCTCGAAACGGTAGCGAGCCCGATGCCGGTGCCCGGAAAGTCGCTATCGGCGTGTAGGCGCACAAACGGCCGAAATAGTCGATCGGCGTGTTCCGAATTGAAGCCCGCGCCGTTGTCTTTGATAAAGTACACCGTCTCTCCGTCCTGCATGAGCGTGCCGATCTCGATGCGAGCGTCGGCCGTCTTAGAGGTGTATTTCCAGGCGTTGGCCAACAAGTTGTTGAGCGCGAGTGCGAGCAATTTCGGATCGCCATTCGCGGGCAGCGATGCGGGCGCGACTACGCTGACCACGCGCGTCGCATCCGCTTCGCGTAGCGTCCTCAATGTCGCATTGATCATCGGCGCCAAATCGGTGGGAACGCGCTCGATGCTTTGTTGCGTGACGCGCGAAAGCCCAAGCAGATCTTGGATTAGGCCGGCCATGCGCAGCGACGCATCGCGAATACGATTCAGATAGCGATTTGCATTTTGATCGAGTTTTGCGCCGTGTTCCCGTAGCAAAAGTTCGGCGAAGCCGTTGACGGCAGTGAGCGGCGCGCGCAAATCGTGCGACACGGAGTAGGCAAATGCTTCGAGTTCGCGATTCAAGTGCGAAAGCTCGTTGGTGCGGCGTGCGACTCGTCGTTCGAGCGTGACGGCCAGATCGCGCATCGCATCGGCGGCGGCTTTTCGTTCGGTGATATCGGTGGCGATGCCGCAGATTGCGTATGCGCCGCCGTCGTCGTGCAACGTAAAGCGAAGTTTCGCGACAGTGCGCGACCGACCGTCCACAATGATCGCCTCTTCCGTTTCGATGGCGGTATCGCGGCTCAACAATTCGCGATCGATCTGCGTTTCTTGGTGAGCGCGCTCTGCATCGAACAGTTGAGCATCGGTCTTCCCGAGTGTGTTGGCGGCGGTCACGCAATACAGTTGTTCGAAGCGTCTATTGACGAATACATAGCGACCGTCGATCTGCTTCAGATAGGCAACGGCGGGGACGTTGTTGAGTAGTGCTTGCATTTGCACTTGGATACGGCGCGATTCGCGCGTTAGTACCACGCTCATCACTGCCACCATCGCCAAGAATCCGGGTGCGGCAACATAGGGAAAATTGACGATGCCGAAGCGAACCAGAATGTTGACCAACAAACTCGCGGCGAACGGTCCCGCGCTCAACAGTAGTCCCCACGCCCGAACTCGCGGTCCGCGGCGAAACAGACCGATCATTGCGAATGCGAGATACGCAATGGTGAGTCCGTAGGCGACCGACATTGTCATATTCCATGTGGTGGGCGGCGTCGATGATCGTGTGATGCGCTCACCCCACGGCAGCGTAACTTGTTCCAGCACCGGTGCCGCAGACAACAACATCGAATGCGGTTGAAAAAAATTGCCGCCGAGTATGACCAGATAGACGCACGATAGTGCGGCCGCAAACCCATGCTTGGGCTCGTCGGCGTAGTACGTGACAAACCACGGAAGAATCACGAACACCAGCGCCACGACAATGCTGGATAACCAAGCGGCTGCTTGATAGTCGGAGACGGTGTGCGCGGTGGCAAGCTGAACATTACCGAACACGCCCACTGCGACGCTGAGCGCCAATAACCCGAACAGTACGTGTATGCGATCGATGGGACGCCGCAGTCCAATTTGCAAATGAATCAAACTGGCATAAAGACAGATGCCAATGATTACCGGCCACAGAAGCGTTGCATATCCGGACATGGTTGGTTTGCGGTTGTCGCTTGGTTGGCTCTGTTCTTAAAATAACCGTCAAATTACTCGCGTTACGAGGCCTTTGTCAGCCGGCCTTCGGCTAATTGCGATGCAGGTTACAATATGGCCTATGCCATCCTCACGAAAAATACCGGTAGTTGCGCCGGCGCTGAAGCAGCTGGGGCGAGCGACCGAGTTGCCCCCATCGCCCGCTACGGCGCAATTGGAGCGCGTGGCGAATCCACATCCCGACGCGCGATATCTCGCCCGTTTTTCCGTGCCAGAGTTTACATCTCTTTGTCCTGTAACCGGTCAACCCGATTTCGCGCATTTAGTGATCGACTACGTGCCGCATCGCTGGCTCGTGGAAAGTAAATCGCTAAAATTATATCTAGGCTCGTTTCGCAATCACGGTGCCTTTCACGAGGATTGCACCATTGCCATCGCGAAGCGATTGATCGCATTGCTAGCGCCGCGTTGGTTGCGTATCGGCGGCTATTGGTATCCGCGCGGCGGTATGCCTATCGACGTGTTCTGGCAAAACAAGTCTCCGCCAAAAGACCTATGGATTCCGGAACAGGGCGTTGCCGGATATAGAGGACGGGGATGACTTTGCCATTGGTGGGGCCATTGGTTGGGCGATTGGTCGGGTAATTATTGAGGCGATGGGTCGGCCGAGTGGCCATGTTATAGTTCGCTCCCCGCGACAACGCCGCTCCATTCTGAATACCCAAGTCAATGGCGGCCTGCGTCGGTTCCTCCGCGACGATCAGCCGCTAACCCCGCCAGGCCCGGAAGGGAGCAACGGTACCGGTCCTGCCGTGCGCCGGAGGGGTGCTGACGTGGGCCGTCTCCCTGTGCGGCGAGACAAGTCAACTCGCTGCCGGCGAGCGGGCCAGAATGGATCGATAAAAAATTAGCCAGTGCCCAGTTGGCCGCCTTCATCGTGTAAAGTTCACGCCACAATTTTTCCGTTGCATCGATTACGACTGCTCATGTCCTATCTCGTTCTTGCTCGTAAATGGCGACCGCGCACTTTCGCCGAATTGGCGGGCCAGCAACACGTATTGCGCGCCATCGTCAATGCGCTGAACACCGGCCGCGTTCATCACGCGTTTCTTTTCACCGGCACGCGCGGCGTCGGCAAGACCACCATCGCGCGCATTTTGGCGAAGTCGCTCAACTGCGAGAAAGGCGTGAGCGCGGAGCCTTGCGGTCAATGCGGCGCGTGTCAAGAAATCGACGCGGGTCGCTTCGTTGATTTGATGGAAGTCGACGCCGCGTCGAACACCAAAGTCGACGACACGCGCGAGTTGCTCGAAAACGTTCAATACATGCCCGCCCGCGGTCGCTACAAGGTGTTTCTGATCGACGAAGTGCACATGCTCTCAACGCATTCGTTCAATGCATTGCTCAAAACTTTGGAAGAACCGCCGCCGCATGTGAAATTTTTATTGGCGACGACCGATCCGCAAAAACTGCCCGTGACGGTATTGTCGCGATGTATTCAATTCAACCTCAAGCGCTTGTCGCCGGCGCTGATCGTCAAGCGATTGACGGAGATTATGCAAGCCGAGAAGATCGAATTCGAACCGGAGGCGCTGCGCCTAGTTGCAAAAGCTGCGCAGGGCAGTATGCGCGACGGATTGAGTTTGCTCGATCAAGTGATCGCGTTCGGCGGCAGTAAGGTTTCGACGCAAGACACGCGCAGCATGCTCGGCACTATCGAACAAACGCATGTGGTCGAGTTGCTGGACGCGCTTGCCGCGCGCGATGCGAAGCGCATACTAGCCTGTGTTGCCGATTTGGATGAGCGTGTGCCCGAGTATCACAGCGTCCTCGCCGAGATGGCGGCGTTGCTACAGAGAATCGCACTCTATCAGGCGGTGCCGGATATGACGCTCGACGAGGCGGAAGACGCCGACGCATTACAACGTCTGGCACAGGCATTTACACCGGAAGATGCGCAATTGAATTACCAGATTGCGCTCATGGGTCGTCGCGATCTGGATTTAGCGCCCGACACTCGCGGCGGCTTCGAAATGACGCTGCTGCGCATGCTGGCCTTTCAACCGGCGCGCGAAGGTCAACTCGACTCAGCGCCTCCGGCGGCCGGCGCGACTTCGCGATCGCGACCGACCGCGAGCGCCGCGCCAACCAAAGCGAAACCGATTGAGCGAAGCGAATCGGGCGACGACTGGGCCGATATCGTTGCGCAACTCGGTCTGCACGGCGGCGTCAGTCAACTCGCGGCGCATTGCAGTCTGTTAGCGAAAGAAGGCGATCGCATTCGTGTGTTACTGGACGATAGCGGCGAACCCTTCCGGCGACCGGCGCTCGAAGAGAAATTAGCACAGGCGCTGACAGCGCATTTCGCAGTGAACATTAAGCTGGATATCGAAGTGGCCAAGCGATCCGTTGCCATCGATACACCGGCGCGACGGCAACAGGCGCAACAGCAAGATCGTCTTGCAGCCGCGCGAGTTGCCATCGATAGCGATCCGAATATTCAAGCGATGCGCGACATGTTTGGCGCAACCGTGCAACCGGAATCCGTCAAGCCGAATTGACGGGTAGTTCGTTTCAGATTTGCTTCGAACGTTAAATTTTTATCCACCATTTGATTTGGAGTTCGCATGAAAGGCGGCATCGGTAATATCATGAAACAGGCGCAACAGTTGCAAGAAAGCATGCAACGCGCGCAAGCGGAAATCGCCAATCTCGAAGTGATCGGCGAGTCGGGCGGCGGGATGGTTAAGGTCGTGATGACCGGTAAACACGAAGCCAAGCGTGTGACCATCGATCCGAGTCTGGTTGGCGACGACCAAGACATGTTGGAAGATTTGGTCGCCGCGGCGATCAACGATGCCGTACATAAGGTTGAGCAGACCACGCAAACGAAAATGTCGGGGCTCATGTCCGGGATGCAATTGCCGCCGGGAATGAAGTTACCGTTTGGAATGTGATGTTGTATCCGCCTTCGCTCACGCAACTTGTCGAAGCGCTTCGTTGTTTGCCGGGCGTCGGCCCAAAATCGGCGCAGCGGATGGCGTTTCATTTGCTCGAACGCGATCGCCACGGCGCAACGGAACTTTCGAAGGCGATCACGGCGGCGGGTGAGCGCATCGGTCAGTGCAAGCGTTGTCGAATGTTTGCGGAAAGCGAGCTGTGTCCGATTTGCGCGTCACCGAGACGTGAACGATCGCTCCTTTGCGTGGTCGAGTCGCCGGCGGACGTGGTCGCCGTCGAACAGTCGGGAAGTTATCGCGGTACGTACTTTGTATTGATGGGGCATCTCTCGCCGCTTGACGGCATCGGTCCGGAGGAACTGGGACTACCGCAATTGGATACGCTTTTCGCACAACACGAAATTCAAGAAGTGATTCTGGCGACCAATCCCACGGTCGAAGGTGCGGCGACTGCGCATTTTATCGCGGAGTTGGCGCGCGCGCGTGGCGTGAACGCAAGTCGCATCGCGCACGGCGTGCCGATGGGTGGCGAACTCGAATACGTCGACGGCGGCACATTGGCGCATGCCATTGCGGGAAGGCTGAAGGTCGAATAAATTCGCTTAATTTCTCTCGTGGCTCGGCAAAAGTCCGCGCATGATGTTGAGCAGACGCTTGTAACTTTCATAGCGTCGCGTCGAAATATTTTCCGACTCGACGGCGGCGAGCACCGCGCATCCGGGTTCGCGCAGATGCAGGCAATCGTTGAATCGACACTGCGGCGCTCGTTGCAGAATTTCCGGCCAGCCGACTTGCACTTTGTTATCGTCGAGCGGTGGCGGTGCGTAGTCGCGTACGCCAGGGGAATCGATCAACGCGCCGCCTATTTCCGGCGGCAATTCAAACAGTGCCGATGACACTGTCGTATGCCGGCCTTCGCCGCTGACAATCGAGAGGTCGCGCGTTGGTCGCATCGACAAAGGCAGCAACGCGTTGGTGAGCGTCGATTTGCCGACACCGGATTGTCCGGCCAATAAAAATGTTTCGCCACCAACGAGATTGCGCAACGACTCGACGCCGACACCGCTCTTTGCGCCCAAGGTGAGCGTTTGATATCCCGCATCGCGATACTCCTTGAGCAACGCGTGTTCGGGTGCGTCTAGATCGATCTTGTTCAGAATGACGAGCGTTTTTAGGCCCGCGTAAGCGGCGCCGGCCAGATAGCGATCTACAATGTAGAAATCGGGCGTCGGCTGCGGCGCGAACACCACGGCGATCAGCGACAAATTGGCGGCCAACGTTTCGATCCGTCCGCGACTATCGGTGCGCGTGAACACAGTCGAGCGCGGCATGACTTCAACGACTTGCAATTCGTCGCTGCCGGTGTGCGTGCGCACTTGCACTCGATCGCCGCAGACGATTTCCGTGCGCTTACCGAATACCACGGCGGGTCGTCGTTCGCCGGACGATAGTTGTACGATCGCGCGTCGGCCATAGCATTCGACCACTCTCGCGGCGGCGACACTTTCCAAATCCATTTGCGCCGGATTCATACGCGAGCGAGTTGTTGCAAATGCGCGATTCGAACCAACGCCGACGGATGTGAATCGTAAAATGCCGAGTGCAATTCGTCGGGCGTTAGTGTGTTGGCGTTGTCGCGATACAGTTTGATTAGCGCTTGCGACAGCTCCTTCGCATCGGCGTGTTCAGCGGCGAATTGATCGGCCTCGAATTCGTGACGACGCGACCACCATGCACCGAGCGGGGTGAACCAAAAAGTGAAAGGGCCCAACGCAAACATGAACAACAAGAGCGCCGCATGTGGCGACGGCGTTGCGACGCCGAGCGCTCGATAAAAGTCCGGCCAATTCGCGAGCCAACCCAACAATGCGAAACCGAGGAAACTCACCACGAGAGATACGATCAATCGGTTACGGATATGGTGACGCCGATAGTGGCCGAGTTCGTGCGCCAAGACGCCTTCGATTTCCTCGGCGGTGAGCCGTTCCACAAGCGTGTCGAAAAACACGACGCGCTTGGTTTTTCCGAAGCCCGTAAAATAGGCGTTGCCGTGCGAAGAACGTGTCGAGCCATCCATCACGAAGACGCCTTGTGCTTTGAATCCGCAGCGCTCAAGCAATGCAGTGATGCGCGCGAGCAGGGTGGGTTCCGCCAGCGGCGTGAATTTGTTGAACCAGGGTGCGATGAACGCCGGATACGCCCATTGAATGACGACATTAAATAGCGTCAACACGCCCCACGCGTAGAGCCACCATCCGTTGCCGGCGCGATCCATCAGATATAACACGAGACTGATCAGCGGTACGGCGAGCGCGAGCGCAAGCACCAATTGCTTAAGCAAATCGACGACGAACAACTTCGGCGTGGTGCGATTGAACCCAAAGCGCGCCTCGATGCGAAAAGTCCGATAAATCGAGAGCGGCAGACCGACGACGAATTGAATAAAGAAGACGCACAATATGACTGACGTGCCCAACCAGGGTTGGTGAAGGGCGGTGGTTCGCCAAGCTCCATCGACGATCGCAATGCCGCCTCCGAGCGTGAACAATGCCAACATTATCGCGTCCACAGCCAAGTCGATTCGCGCAATGCGTTCGCGTGTTACCGTGTAGTCGGCGGCCTTGCGATGATCCTCAGGACTAATCGTCGCGGCAAACGGCGTCGGTACTTGCGCGGCGTGAGCGATAACCGCTCGAACCTGGCGGACGGATAGCCACCACTGCATCAGCGTGCTGGATAATAGTGCAGCGATAAATAGTAGTGTGAGCCAGTGCATTGCAGTGATAATCGTGAGGCGTTGTGTAAGCAATCCGGATATTCTAGTCTTTTCCCACCGCCTAGAACCTATAGCCTCCATCTATGTCCCAGCGCGACGCCGACAACTTGATTTGGATCGATCTCGAAATGACCGGGCTCAAGACGGAGACTGATCGCATTATCGAGATCGCAACCGTCGTGACCGATAAGCACCTTAATGTGTTGGGCGAAGGGTCCGTCATGGCGATCCATCAACCCGATCACGTGCTCAATGCCATGGACGATTGGAATCGCCAACAACATGGCGGTTCCGGCCTATCGGATCGCGTACGCGCGAGCACGACTACCGCCGCCGACGCCGAGTACCGTACTCTGGAATTCGTATCGCGCTTCATCGGTGCCGGCAAATCGCCGATGTGCGGCAACAGTATCTGCCAAGATCGCCGCTTCCTCGCTCGCGAAATGCCCAAGCTCGAGCGCTTCTTTCATTATCGCAATCTCGATGTTAGTACATTGAAGGAACTTGCGAGACGCTGGGCACCCGCGGTATTCGACGGCGTAAAAAAAACTGGAACGCATCTTGCGCTGGAGGACATTCGCGAATCCATCGAAGAGCTTAAGTACTACCGAGAACACTTCTTAAAGATCGATTAATTCTACTTTGTTAGGTTGCGCTGAAGCGCGCGGTGCGGCGTCGCCACGGCCTGAAAAATGCTCACGTACTGGCGTGTACGCTGCGCTTTTTCAGGCCGTTGCGCCTTGCCCCGCATCGCTTGATCGCAACCTGACAAAGTAGAATAAAGGAGATGGCGATGAGATGCCCCAAGTGCAAGAATGTCGATTTACGCGCCGCGCGCATTGAAACCGATTTGCCGGCGGCGGGCTGCGCCAACTGCAAGGGTGCCTTGGTGTCGCTGCTTTACTATCGCGACTGGGCGGAGCGCCATGCCAACGATGCGGTGGAACTAGCCGAAAATCATACCGTCACGGAAGAAATTATCGACACGAGCACCGCGATCAATTGCCCGAAGTGCGCGCGGCTCATGACCAAGTACAAAATGTCGGGGTGCGTAGCCAACCGGCTCGATGTTTGTCCGGGTTGCGATGAGGCATGGCTCGACGGCGGCGAGTGGGAATTGCTAAAAGCGCTCGAACTGTCGCGCAAAATGCCGCAGGTATTCACCGAGACTTGGCAACGCTCTATCCGCAAACAGATCGCCGAAGAAACTCGACGCAGCATCCTGCGCAAAGCGATCGGCGACGAGGCTCTAAAACATACCGAAGAATTCAAGCAGTGGTTAAAGAGCCAATCGCGTCGTAACGATATTCTGGCGTTTCTGCACACAGAGTAGTGGCAACGGATTCGCTATTTTTTCGCTTTGTCGCTGCCCGCCAAGAACAACCACGTTTCAACCACGGTATCGGGGTTAAGCGAGATGCTGTCGATGCCTTGCTCAAGCAACCAACGCGCGAGGTCGGGATGATCCGTTGGACCTTGGCCGCAGATGCCGATGTACTTGTTCGCTTTGCGGCAGGCTTTGATGGCCATCGAAAGTAATGCCTTTACCGCGTCGTCGCGTTCGTCGAAGAGTTTGGCGATGATGGCGGAATCGCGATCCAGTCCTAGCGTCAATTGCGTCATGTCGTTGGAGCCGATCGACATGCCGTCGAAGTGTTCGAGATACTGATCGGCAAGGAGTGCGTTGGTCGGCAGCTCGCACATCATGATGACCTTGAGTCCGTTTTCGCCGCGGCGTAGGCCATTCGCGGCCAATAACTCGACGACTTGTTTCGCTTCTTTGACGGTGCGCACGAACGGTACCATCACTTGTACGTTAGTCAGGCCCATTTCCTCGCGAACTCTCTTTAGCGCGCGGCATTCGAGTTCGAAGCAGGGTCGGAAACTTTCGTCCACATAGCGCGATGCGCCGCGAAAGCCGATCATCGGGTTTTCTTCGTGCGGTTCGTACTGTCGGCCACCGATTAAGTTCGCGTACTCGTTCGACTTGAAATCCGACAGACGAACGATGACCGGCTCCGGCGCGAACGCGGCCGCAATGGTGCCGACGCCTTCGCAGAGTTTGTCGATAAAGAAATCGACCGGCGATGAGTAGCCGGCCATTTGTCTCGAAATCGTTGTCCGCAACTCCGCCGACAACGAATCGAAGTCGAGTAGCGCGCGCGGATGTACGCCGATCATGCGATTGATGATGAACTCCAATCTTGCGAGACCGACGCCGTGATTGGGGATGGACGCGAAGTCGAACGCGCGGTCGGGATTGCCGACGTTCATCATGATTTTGACGGGAATGTCCGGCAGCGAATCGAGTTCGATATCTTTCTGTTCGAACTGCAAAGCGCCATCGTAAATAAATCCGGTGTCGCCTTCGGCGCACGATACGGTAATCGGTTGGCCTTCTTTGACGAGCTCGGTCGCGTTGCCGCAGCCGACGACGGCGGGAATGCCGAGTTCGCGCGCGATGATCGCTGCGTGGCAAGTGCGGCCGCCGCGATTAGTGACAATGGCGGACGCGCGCTTCATCACCGGTTCCCAATCGGGATCGGTCATGTCGGCAACCAACACATCGCCGCTTTGTACGCGCGCCATTTCCTTGACGTCGCCGATGATTCGCGCCGGCCCCGCGCCGATGCGCTGGCCGATGGCGCGACCTGTTACAATGACTTTCGATTTCTTTTTCAGCGTATAGCGCTGCACTACTCGCCCGACTCGGCTCTGTACCGTTTCCGGTCGCGCTTGCAGAATGTAAATCCTGCCGCTTTCACCGTCCTTGCCCCATTCAATGTCCATTGGACAGCCGTAGTGCTTTTCGATGGTGAGTGCCTGCTTGGCGAGTGCGACTATGTCTGCATCGTCAATCGAAAATTTTGCGCGGTCGGCGGCCGACACATCGACCGTAACGGTGCGTTTGCCGGGAGAACCGTCTCCATAAATCATCTTGATGGCTTTGGCGCCGAGTGTGCGTCGAACGATCGGCAATTTACCGGCGAGCAACGCTTTTTTATAAACGTAGAACTCGTCGGGATTCACGGCGCCTTGCACAATGATTTCACCCAAGCCGTAAGACGCGGTGATGAATACGACATCGCGAAAACCGGAATCGGTATCGAGCGTGAACATGACGCCACTCGAGCCGCGATCGGAGCGCACCATGTGTTGAATGCCCGCCGACAACGCGACATGTTCGTGCGCGAAACCTTGATGCACTCGGTAGGCGATGGCGCGATCGTTGAACAATGAGGCGAATACTTCGTGAATCGATTTGAGTAACGCTGCTTTGCCGCTGACGTTGAGAAACGTTTCCTGTTGACCGGCAAAGGATGCGTCGGGCAAATCTTCCGCAGTGGCCGAAGACCGCACGGCGACAGAAATATCTTTTCCGCCGCTCAAGCGTTCGAACGACTCTAGGATTTCGCTTTCCAGTTTGGCGGGAAACGGCGTCGCGAGAATCCAACCGCGAATCTTTGCGCCGGTAACCGTGAGTTTCGCAATATCGTCGACGTTCAAGCTCGCCAATTCTTGGCCGATGCGCTCGGCCAAGTTTTCGTGTTTGAGAAAATCGCGATAAGCTTGTGCAGTGGTCGCAAATCCGGTGGGTACGCTGACGCC
>JAYTQU010000408.1:0-4567 GCA_043746555.1 Pseudomonadota bacterium
GCAACTTTGCCGGCACGATGTGAGCGATCAGCGACTCGGGCAAATCGCTGTTCTCGCGCAGCGGGAACGCGACGTTGTCGAACACGCTCATGTCGGTGAGCAGCGCGCCGTTTTGGAATAACATCCCCATGCGCTGTCGCATCGCGAATAACTGCTTGCGACCGAGGCTCGATACCTCTTGTCCGTCGACAATGACCTCACCGCGATCGGGCCGAATTTGTCCGGTAATCAAACGCAGCAGCGTTGTTTTACCGGTACCGCTCGGGCCCATGATCGCAGTGATGCGTCCGCGCTGAATGGAAATATTCAATCCGGCGAAGATTGCTCGACCGTTGATCGAATAGTGAACGTCGCGGATCTCGACAATGCTGTCTGTCTTGGCGCCCGTGCTATTCGCGTCCGTCATGAGCATGAGATTGCTTATGCCGCGTCCTTTTCCATCGACGTTGTGTAGGCACCGGTAGTTGCCAAGCCGTTGAGCTTGGCGCGCTTGGCCAGCGCTTTTTGACCGGCGGCGAAATTTTCCGCCTTGCCGCCCCAAGTCCTGAGCGCCATATCTTGCAATGCACGGCCATAGGAAAATGTCAGCGCCCAAGGAAGCGGTCCCAACTTGTGCATTAAGTTCAGATGCTCGGTCGCTTCTTCGGACGATTGACCGCCCGACAAGAAAGCGATGCCGGGCACAGCCGCAGGCACATGACGCTTCAAGCAACGCACTGTCGCCTCGGCAACTTGTTGCGCATTCGCGTGCGTCGCACACTTCTTGCCGGAGATCACCATATTCGGCTTCAACACCATGCCTTCAAGATATATTCGATGTGCGGCCAGTTGATTGAACACCGACTCCAACGCTGCATCGGTCACTTCCTCGCAGCGTTCGATAGTGTGATCACCGTCCATCAACACTTCGGGTTCGACGATGGGGACGATATTCGCTTCTTGGCAGAGCGCAGCATAACGCGCCAACGCTTGCGCATTGACATCGATACAGAATTGCGTGGGAATGCCACTACCGATGTCGATCACCGCGCGCCATTTTGCAAAGCGCGCGCCGAGTTTGTAGTACTCGGCTAAGCGATCGCGAAGACCATCGAGACCTTCGGTCACGGTTTCACCAGGAAAGCCCGGCAATGGCTTGGCGCCCAGGTCGACTTTGATACCGGGAATGATGCCGTTCTGGGTCAGGTAATCCGCGAAACGCACACCGCTCTTCGTGCTTTGACGCAGCGTCTCGTCGTACAAAATGACACCGCTAATTTGATTACCCACACCGGGCGCGGTGAACAGCATTTCGCGATAGGTTTGTCGATGCGCTTCAGTTGATTCGAGTTTGATGCCGTCGAAGCGCTTCTTGATCGTGCCGCTGGATTCATCGGCCGCCAAAATGCCTTTACCCTTTGCCACCATTGCACGCGCGACACGCTCTAAATCATTGCGGTTCATAACCCTTTCCTCGATCGGTTGATGCTCAATAGGTTCGTGAAAACTGTCTGCCGCGTTTTACAAGAGTCCGGGCAGGTTTGAAGGGCGCGTAGGATAACAAAATGACGCACGCACCGTGTTTGGTATGACAGCGCGCCGACCCGACTTATTCATTGGCGCATTCATCGCTTCGGCATAAGGCGAATTGCGGTTGCCGCGCTTGCAGTTTGCCTAAATAGGACTAAAATAGTCCTATATCGCTTTACTCTCAAGCCCATGCTTCGAATCAGCAAACTCACCGACTACGGCACCGTGATCCTCGCGGCGCTGGCCAATGTGCCGGAAACGGAACGCCTTACCGCGTCCGACGTCGCCGAGCGAACGCGCATTGGACTGCCGACCGTGAGCAAATTACTCAAAAGCCTGCAACGCGGAGCGCTCGTTACCTCGACGCGAGGAAGCTTAGGCGGCTATCAACTCGCTCGACCTGCCAAAGATATTTCCGCAGCGGCGATTCTCGATGCACTCGAGGGTAAATTGGCGTTGACCGAATGCAGCGGCGCACACAGCCATTGCGACATCGAAAGCACCTGCCGCGTGGGCCACGCCTGGCAAATTGTCAATGTGGCGATACGCCGCTCGCTCGAAGACATCTCCTTAGCCCAACTCGCAGGCTTCGAACGCGTCAAGACTCGCGGCGTCGAAGTACCGTTGGTGCGCATGCCGCGTCCCGTCTAGGAACGATGTATGTCTAGCGCGCCACAAGACGTCAACTCGCTTCTCGGCCAAGGCTATCGTCACGGCTTCGTCACGGACATCGAATCCGACACCGTACCGCCGGGTCTTAATGAAGATGTGATTCGCGTCATCTCGATGAAGAAAAAAGAGCCCGCCTTTTTGTTGGAATGGCGACTCAAAGCCTACCGACATTGGCTCACGATGACGCCGCCCGACTGGGCGCATTTGAAAATCGCGACGATCGACTATCAAGCCATCTCCTATTTCTCGGCGCCAAAACCGCCGGCGAATGCACCGAAGAGTTTGGACGAAGTCGATCCGAAGTTACTCGCCACGTACGACAAGCTTGGTGTGCCATTGCATGAACGCGCGCGCCTTGCCGGTGTGGCGGTCGATGCGGTGTTCGATAGTGTTTCAGTCGCCACCACGTTCAAGGATCGCCTTGCAAAAGCAGGCGTAATTTTTTGTTCGTTCTCCGAAGCCGTGCAAAACCATCCGGAACTAATAGAAAAATACTTGGGCACGGTTGTGCCGACCGCGGACAACTACTTCGCTGCACTTAATTCCGCCGTGTTCACCGACGGCTCGTTCGTGTATATCCCAAAGGGCGTGCGCTGCCCGATGGAGCTATCGACTTACTTTCGAATCAACGCCGCGAAAACCGGTCAGTTCGAACGCACGCTAATCATTGCTGACGACGACTCCAATGTCAGTTATCTCGAAGGCTGCACCGCGCCGATGCGCGACGAGAATCAATTGCACGCGGCGGTCGTTGAGTTGGTCGCATTGAATAACGCGAACATTAAATACTCCACGGTGCAGAACTGGTATCCCGGCGATGAGAACGGTGTTGGCGGCATCTACAACTTTGTGACCAAGCGCGGCGACTGTCGCGGCGTTAATTCCAAGATTAGTTGGACACAAGTCGAAACCGGGTCTGCCATCACGTGGAAGTATCCGAGCTGCATTTTGCGCGGCGACAACTCCGTCGGTGAGTTTTATTCCGTCGCGGTAACCAACAATTACCAGCAGGCAGATACCGGCACGAAGATGATTCACATCGGCCGCAACACCAAGAGCACCATCATCTCAAAGGGAATTTCCGCCGGTCACGGTCAAAACTCTTATCGCGGCTTGGTGAAAATTCTCGCCGGTGCCGAAGGTGCCCGCAATTACACGCAGTGCGATTCGCTTTTGATGGGCGACCAATGCGGCGCGCATACCTTTCCGTATGTCGAAGTAAAAAATCCATCGGCCAGCGTGGAACACGAAGCCACCACGTCGAAGATCAGCGAGGATCAACTGTTTTATTGCGTGAGTCGCGGCATCGCGCCGGAAGACGCAGTCAGCATGATCGTTAACGGTTTCTGCAAGGCGGTGTTTAAAGAACTGCCCATGGAGTTCGCCGTCGAAGCACAGAATTTGTTGATGGTAAGTTTGGAAGGATCGGTGGGTTGAATGTGTGCGTCGAACGATTAAGTATCCGGATACTCAATCGTTCTATCTTGGCGGTGTGCGTGTGTGTGTGGTGAGGTAGTACGGTGTTAAGCGTCAAGAATCTACACGTCCGCGCAGGCGGTAAAGAAATTCTCAAAGGCCTTTCGCTTGAAGTGAAGGCCGGTGAGGTCCATGCCATCATGGGTCCGAACGGTTCCGGAAAGAGCACGCTTGCACAAGTGCTTGCCGGCCGGGACGGTTACGAGATTATTTCCGGAAGCGTTTCTTATCGTGGTGAAAACCTGCTCGCTCTTGAGCCGGAAAAACGCGCACGCGCCGGTGTGTTCTTGGCATTTCAATATCCCGTCGAGATTCCGGGCGTCAACAACACCTATTTGCTCAAGGCAGCGCTCAACGCGATTCGCAAGCACCGTGGATTGCCGGAAGTCGACGCGTTCGAGTTCCTGGCGCTGGTGCGCGACAAAATGAAACTCATGAAGATGGATGAGAGTTTTTTGAATCGCTCGGTGAACGCCGGTTTCTCCGGCGGGGAGAAAAAGCGCAATGAGATTCTACAAATGGCGGTGCTCGAACCCGCACTCGCGTTGCTTGATGAAACCGATTCAGGCCTCGACATCGATGCACTACAAGTTGTCGCGGCCGGCGTGAATAGCTTGCGCAGCCCGGATCGCGCCATCGTGATGATCACGCACTATCAACGCTTGCTCGATTACATTCAACCGGACTTCGTCCACGTTCTATCGGGCGGAAAGATCGTTAAGAGTGGCGACAAATCGCTGGCGCTGGAGTTGGAACGCCGTGGCTACGATTGGGTTCAGCAGGCAGTAGCGTAATTCATGTCGTCGCCCGCCGTGCAATCCTGGCAAGCCGCGCTCGATGCGCGAACCGATGCGTCGCAAGCGCAACGCGAAGCATTCGCTGCTTTTCTCGCGAAGGGCTTGCCCACTCC
>JAYTQU010000409.1:0-5842 GCA_043746555.1 Pseudomonadota bacterium
GTGCGCGGAATAAATTTGAGTATCTGACTGAATAAACTGTACGCTGCTTTCACGTTGAGCCTCTTCATTGTGCGATTGAACCGGTTTCGTCACCGTCAACCTCACAGGATCGGGCTCAATGTCTGTCCCCTAATTTGGACAGGAGTGGTCGTATATCTACACCGGATGAAATCGAATTCTTGAAGCAGCCAGGATCGAGTTTCTGACAGGGTCGAGTTTCTACATCGCGCGAGTCGACATACTTCGTAGTCTGGTCGATTCCTACTACTGGCTATGGTCTCGCATCGCGCGGAATCGAATACGTTCCGACAACATGGGCAACAGGGTCATCGTCGCCTTCGGAGTAGAGAGACACTTCGCCAACGGCAAGCGATTTGCCGACCTTCATGAGTTTGCACACTGCAACGATTGCCGCGTCACCGGATGGCCTGCGAAGAAAGTTGATATTCAAATTGGTGGTGACGGCCATCGGTACGATTCCGATCTCGCCGAAGATGGCGACATACAACGCAAGATCGGCCATCGACATGAGTGTCGGTCCCGATACCGTCCCACCCGGACGAAGTTCCTCGCGACTAATTTCACGTCGAATCGTCGCGCCTTTATTTCCCACCGACTCGACCGTGCAGTCGAGTCGCGGAAATGCTTTCGCAAGGAACGTTTCGATCTCAACTTTAGTTGGCATAAGGAGTTCTGGAATTTCGCGGCACCTCTCACGCAGAGCACCGCAGCGATATGTGATAACGCTCTGATGAATCAATGGCAAGTCTGATTCGCTGGCACCGCTTTCAAATCCTGTATCGACAATTTAATCTCGAACGCCTTCAGCATCCGCGGTTTTTTGGACATGGCCAGCTTCCGACCGGGCAAGGCGCGAGATGCTGTGGCCTTTGCGTTCGAATAAATCCTTTTCACTTTTCTAAGCGACATGTTGCAGTCGATTAACCAAATCACGACCCGCCGTCGGTGCCGGCAGAGGCTTGCCATCTTTGCGATAGAGCGCGATTGCATCATCGACAATCCGACAAAGCTCTTCGAACACCTTCTGTTCGTCGTTGCCGTGACAACCGCCGTAAATCAAACCCGGCGCGCTGCCGACATAGCATTGATCTTCGTTGGACCACTCGACGATCTTTACGTAGTTGGCGCTGGCTTTCATTGCTTGGAATCCTGAATGGCGGATTGCACGGATCGAATCTGGTATTGCTTGGCGTCATCACCGGGCTTACCGGAAACGGTCGTCGGCCTCGGTACCTTCGGATGAACAAAATTACGATGGCTTCCTTTGCTGCCTCGATCGACAAAACCGGCCTTCAATAGCTCGGCCATCAGCTGTCGAATTTTGGGCGGCATTAAGTGATCCTCCGTGAACACCCGTTTGGTGCAGTATACTCAATCGAAAATCACGCAAAGGCAAGTCGGTCGCAGTTTTTGCGTTGGCGCGTAGCCAGAACGATGCGCTTGAGCGACCGACCGGTGTGGCCTACCGACCAGACTTAGGCCGTCGTCGGTGCTTCCACTTCCAATTTCTGCACGCCACGCCAACCACGAGGTAATACCGAGCCGCGCTGTGCGCGTTCGCCGCGGTAGTCTTTGAGGTCGGCATAACTCAGTGTCATCTTGCGATCGCCCGTCCACAACAAAAGATTTTGCTCCGGAGCGACAACGGCAATGGCCACGAGCTTCTCTCCTTCCTTGCCTTTCTTCGCCGATGCGATGTTGAAAATCTTGTTGCCTTTGCCTCGTGGAAGCTCAGGAAGATCGCTCAGCGGAAACGTTAACATCTTGCCGTCGCTGTTGACCGCGCACAACAATGCCTTGTTGTGAGACGACGCCATGCACGGCGTCACCACGCCTGATCCTTCCGGCACTTTGAGAACTGTCTTGCCGGCGCGATTACGCGAATGCAACTCCTCTAGTTTGACGATGAACCCGTAACCCGCATCCGATGCGAGCACGCAGCGTTCGTCGGGATCGCCAATCAACACACCGGCGAACGTCGCGCCATCGGGCGGATCGATTCGACCCGACAGCGGCTCGCCTTGTCCGCGAGCCGAGGGCAAGGTATGCGCGAGCAAACTATACGCACGACCGGTGCTGTCAACGAATACGGCTTGCTGCGTGCTCTTGCCTCGTGTGGCGTTGAGAAACTCATCGCCGGTTTTATACGACAACGAACGCGGATCGATCTCGTGCCCTTTCGCTGCGCGTGCGAATCCACGCGCCGACAACACAACCGTTACAGGCTCAACTGTCACCAATTCCGTTTCGTCGATAGCTTGCGCCGCTTCGCGCTCGACAATTTTGCTGCGACGTTTGTCGCCGAACTCTTCGGCATCGGCGAGTAGCTCGTCCTTGACCAATTTCTTCATGCGCGCTTTGCTGGCGAGTATTTTCGACAGCTCATCGCGCTCTTCGGCTAGGTCTTTCTGCTCGCCGCGAATCTTCATCTCTTCGAGCTTGGCCAAGTGGCGCAACTTAGTCTCGAGAATCGCCTCGGCTTGAATCTCGGTGAGCGTGAAGCGCTTCATCAACGCCGGTTTCGGCTCTTCTTCCCTACGGATGATGCGAATCACTTCGTCGAGATTGAGATACGCGACTAACAAGCCATCCAAGATATGTAGCCGTGCTTCGACTTTTTGTAGACGCCAGCTGAGTCGTCTGGTGACTGTACTAAAGCGAAACTTTAACCACTCTTCCAAGAGCGACTTCAGATCCATGACCTTGGGACGGCCATCGAGTCCGATGATGTTCAAGTTGACGCGATAGCTACGTTCCATGTCGGTGGTGGCGAATAAATGCGCCATCAATTGCTCCACGTCTACTTTGTTCGAGCGCGGCACGATCACAATGCGTGTCGGATGTTCGTGGTCGGATTCGTCGCGCACGTCTTCGACCATCGGCAATTTCTTTTCGCGCATCTGCGCGGCGACTTGTTCTTGAATCTTGCTGCCCGACACCTGATAGGGAAGTTGCGTGATGACGATGTCGCCATCTTCGATCTCGTATACCGCCCGTGCGCGGAAGGTGCCGTTACCGGTCTCGTAGATGTCTTTGAGTTCTTTCTTAGGCGTGACGATTTCGGCGCCGGTGGGAAAGTCAGGCCCTTGCACATGCTTGCAGAGTTCGCGAACCGATGCGTCGGGCTCGTCAATCAAGCGCACGCATGCAGTCACGACTTCGCGCAAATTGTGCGGTGGAATATCGGTGGACATGCCGACAGCGATGCCCATCGCGCCGTTCAGCAACAGATTCGGCACGCGCGCAGGTAACAGCACCGGCTCATCCATCGTCCCATCGAAGTTTGGTTGCCAATCGACCGTGCCTTGCCCGAGTTCGGACAACAACAGCGACGCATACTTGGTCATGCGCGATTCGGTGTAACGCATTGCAGCGAACGACTTTGGATCGTCGGGTGAACCGAAATTACCTTGGCCATCCACGAGCGGATAGCGGTACGAGAATGGTTGCGCCATCAACACCATCGCCTCGTAACACGCGCTATCGCCATGCGGATGGAATTTACCGATGACATCGCCGATGGTGCGCGCCGATTTCTTCGGCTTGGCCCCGGCATTCAAACCGAGTTCGCTCATCGCATAGATGATGCGACGTTGTACTGGCTTAAGTCCGTCGCCAATATGCGGTAGCGCGCGGTCTAAGATCACGTACATCGAGTAATCGAGATACGCTTTTTCAGTGAAGGTACGCAGCGGTTGTCGCTCGACGCCTTCGAAGTTCAGAGGAGTTTGGGTAGGCATGTCGTATTTTAGAAGCGGTTAGGAGTTAGGCGTTAGTTCTACTTTGTCAGGTTGCGCTGATGCGCGCGGTGCGGCGTTGCCGCGGCCTGAAAAATACTCACGTACTGCCGTGTACGCTGCGCTTTTTCAGGCCATTGCGCCTTGCCCCGCATCGCTTGATCCCAACCTGACAAAGTAGAATTAGTAGTTAGCCAGAAAAGAGTCGCGGGCTAGTTCCGGCTAACTCCTAACTCCCAACCCCTTCTACACTTCGGCAAGATTTCCCTTCGTCTCCAACCATTCGCGGCGATCGCTCGCGCGCTTTTTGGCGAGCAACATGTCCATCAATTGGTCGGCCTGGTCCTTCGCTTCCACAGTGAGCTGCACCAGTCGTCGCGATTCGGGCGCCATCGTTGTTACGCGCAATTGCAGCGGATTCATTTCGCCTAAGCCTTTGAACCGCGTAACGGTTGGCTTAGCACGTGGATTTTCGGCTGCGATGCGATCGATAACGCCTTTTCGCTCTTCATCGTCGAGTGCATAGTAAACCTGCTTGCCGACATCGACTCGAAACAGCGGCGGCATCGCGACATATATGTGACCCGCGAGTACCAGCGGACGGAAGTGCCGCAGGAACAATGCGCACAGTAACGTAGCGATATGCAATCCATCGGAATCCGCGTCGGCCAGAATGCAAATCTTGTGATAACGCAATCCTTCGAGTTTGTCGGAACCCGGATCGACGCCGAGCGCAGTGGCGATGTCGTGTACTTCCAAAGATTTCAGAATCTCGTTGGCATCGACTTCCCAAGTGTTGAGAATCTTGCCGCGCAATGGCATCACGGCTTGAAACTCGCGATCGCGTGCTTGCTTCGCCGAGCCACCCGCCGAATCGCCTTCCACTAAAAAGAGTTCACCACGTGCCGGTTCTTGCGAGGTGCAGTCCGCTAATTTACCGGGCAACGCGGGACCGCTCACTACGCGCTTGCGCGCAACAATCTTGGCTGCTTTCAAACGCGTTTGCGCGTTGTTGATCGCGAGCTGCGCAATCTTTTCGCCTGAATCCGGATGTTGATTAAGCCAGAGCGCGAACTGGTCTTTAGTGACGCCCGAAATGAATGCCGCGGCTTCGCGTGACGACAATCTTTCTTTCGTTTGTCCGGCGAATTGCGCTTCCTTCATTTTTGTCGAGAGCACATAGCTCACGCCATCCCACACATCTTCCGGCGCAAGCTTGAGTCCACGCGGCAGAAGATTTCTGAATTCGCAAAATTCTCGCAGCGCATCGGCAAGTCCGAGACGCAAGCCGTTGACGTGCGTGCCGCCCGCTGTCGTTGGAATCAGGTTGACGTAGCTTTCTTCAATTCGCGGTCCATCGTCCAATCGCCACGCGACCGCCCAATCCGCTGTCTCGGTTGCGCCCTTGATGCTACCGGTGAACAATTCCGGCGGCAGCCACTCGCCTTTCTCGAGCGACTCAAGTAGATACTGATTGAGCCCTTCTTCGTACAACCAATCGTCTTGTTCGCCGCCTTGCTCCATTTTGAAAGTCACGCGCAAGCCCGGACAGAGCACGGCCTTGGCGCGCAACACATGCCGCAATTTGGGAATCGCAAAACTGACCGTCTCGAAGTACTGAGCATCGGGCCAGAATCGTACCGTCGTGCCCGTATTGCGTTGACCGACTTCGCCAACCACTTCGAGTTTCGATTTCACTTTGCCGTTGGCAAAGCTGATGTTGTATTCCTTGCCACCGCGTCGCACCCAACATTCAAGGTGCTTGGAAAGCGCATTGACCACCGACACGCCCACGCCGTGCAAGCCGCCGGAAAATTCGTAATTTTGATCGTTGAACTTACCGCCCGCGTGCAAGCGCGTGAGAATCAATTCGACGCCGCTGACTTTTTCTTTGGGATGAATATCGACGGGCATGCCGCGACCATCGTCGACCACTTCGAGCGAGCCGTCCTTATACAAGGTAACATCGAGACGTTTTGCGTGGCCGGATAGCGCCTCATCGACCGAGTTGTCAACGACTTCGTGCGCCAGATGATTGGGACGTGTGGTATCCGTGTACATGCCGGGTCGGCGACGTACAGGAT
>JAYTQU010000410.1:0-6340 GCA_043746555.1 Pseudomonadota bacterium
GTGCGCGGAATAAATTTGAGTATCTGACTGAATAAACTGTACGCTGCTTTCACGTTGAGCCTCTTCATTGTGCGATTGAACCGGTTTCGTCACCGTCAAACTTATAGGATCGGGCTCAATGTCTATCCGCTAATTTGGACAGGAGGTCTGTACCCAACCAAAAATCAACGGCACAGGTGTTGCGCTTCAATCACTTGCGCCGCGATAGGAGCGGAAAATCGTCGGAAATCAAAGGCGAGTTGCGAAAGTCAGGCTAATTTGTATTCCACGATGCTTCTCCAATGCGGAAGAGCGTACACGCTGCCAGAAAATCAAAAATTCAAGCGATGGACTGAGCGCTGGTACGAATCTGTTGCGTGCGCCGTTGCTGCGTGGTTATTTTGCGCCTGCCACTAGGTAGTCAACGCCACTCGTGATCGACTGGTCCGAAAAGTCGCTGCGTCCACCTTTAGCGGGCATAACACCCGCGTTGCCTTGGAAACCGTGCAAGGCGTGTTCATAAAGTGTCGGCAGGCCTTGCGCAATGCGCGGTGACCATGCGGACTTGTCTCCATACTTTGGCGCACCCGCAATGCCGACAGCGTGGCAAGCGGCGCAGGCCTGCGCGAAGACCTCAGAGCCTGTGAATCGACAACGGCGGCGACAACCTTCGGTGCTGGCGTATCAAGCGCCGAGTTGTTTTCTCCCGAGACGGCCACTTGCCCGACCGGAGCGATCCGTTCATTGATGGCGCGTTGTACGCCAGGATCATCGGCGACATTGGCGTTCTGTGTATCAGCGCTAATCACGCGGCAGACAAAAACCAGCACCATCACGATAGCGATCAAGATGCCCATTACCAGCGTCAACGTATCGTAGAACTGTTTATCGTGAGGTTTATGGGACGGAACGTGTGTCGTGTGACTCATGACTGGTTGCTCTGCTCAATTTCATTTCGGCCGACCCTGAATCATTTCCTTTTTGGTTTCGATGGGAAACCCGCTCAGCGGACCGTGCGAAGTGCGCGCCTGAGCGAGAATTAGCACTGCGTGTTGAATGCTGATTTTTGTTTTGCTGCTCGTTTTATTGGCGTGATCCGATTCGGTTGCGTGAGTCGCAATGGCGTGCAGCGCGGCGCGGACGGTGGGATCGAAGAACGCGTTGACATGCGCGCAGTGCGCGAGCGCTTGACCAAATCCATGCACCCAATCCTGCGTGCGGAGCGCGGCAGCACGGTTGCGACAGATGTCGGAGGGAGCCTGAACCAATTCGAATCGAGGCGGGGACTCTTGAAAGCCCACATTGATGTAACGCATGAACCCAATCAACAGTTCGAGAAATTCGTCGTATTTCTCACGCGCTTGTAGTGCCAGTGGGATTTTCCAACCCGATTCATTCCAAATTGTCGGAATCCAAATGCCGGTGCGTAAACCGAGGGGCATCACCAGCAGCGCGACGAGATAGCCTTGCAGTGCGAAGATGTTCATCGCTCCGCGCGGCCATCCCGGTTGTTGCAGCCAACGCGCGAGCGCATCGAGTTCGTGCGCAGTAAAGGAACGATGCCCAATCGCTTCGATCTGTGGTGCCAGTAGATCGTCGGTTTTTCCGTAACGCGCGGAACGCCCCATGCCGCGAGTGCTGGTGCGCATACCGCCGTGGCGAATCGAACGAAACTCGTCGCGATATCCGTTGCTATTCGAACCACTATTTGCCACGGGCGGTTTCCACTGCGTGCGCGCTCACGCTGCGTCGTTGCGCACGATGCGCAAGTCGAGCAGACCGCGCTTTAGCGCAAAGGGTTTGGGCAGCCGGTCCCCCAATCTATTGAACCACTCGGCGTGTTGTGTGAGTTCGCGATGCCAGGCGTCGACATCCACTTTAACCAGCGGCTCGAAATCACTGCGCGTCAATGCGCTGCCGGACCAATCGATGTCGTCGTACTTTGGCATCCACCCCAGTTCCGACTCGGTGGCACCGACGCGGCCATGCACGCGCTCCACAATCCATTTGAGCACGCGCATGTTCTCGCCAAATCCCGGCCACATGAATTCGCCTTTGTCGTTCATGCGGAACCAATTGACGCAAAAAATGCGCGGCTTGTTTTTGACGATGCGTCCCAGCTTGAGCCAGTGATTAAAATAGTCGCCGATGTGATAACCGCAAAACGGCAACATGGCGAATGGATCGCGACGCACGACACCTTGTTCGCCGACGGCGGCGGTGGTGGTTTCAGAACCGAGCGTCGCGGCCATGTAGACGCCGAAATTCCAGTTGAATGCTTCGTAGACCAACGGCACTGTGGTGGCGCGGCGTCCGCCGAAGATGAAAGCGGAAATAGGCACGCCCGCAGGGTCTTGCCACTTGGCGTCGATCGAAGGGCACTGACTTGCCGGTGCGGTAAATCGCGAATTGGGATGCGCCGCTTTGCGCCCTGTTTCCTTGGCGATTTGCGGCGTCCACTCTTTGCCGGTCCAATCGATGAGATGCGCCGGTGGCTCTTTGGTCATGCCTTCCCACCACACATCGCCATCGTCGGTGAGCGCCACGTTCGTGAAGATGACGTTCTCTTTGAGCGTCGCCATCGCATTGAAATTGGTTTTTTCCGAGGTGCCGGGCGCCACGCCAAAAAATCCCGCCTCCGGATTTATCGCGTACAGGCGATCATCTTTTCCCGGTTTGATCCACGCGATGTCATCGCCCACAGTCGTGATCTTCCAGCCATTCATCGCCTTGGGCGGAATCAACATTGCAAAATTGGTTTTGCCGCACGCAGACGGAAAGGCGGCAGCCACATAGGTTTTCTCGCCTTGCGGATTTTCCACGCCAAGAATCAGCATGTGCTCGGCAAGCCAGCCTTCATCGCGCGCCATGTTGGACGCGATACGGAGCGCAAAACATTTCTTGCCGAGCAGCGCATTGCCGCCATAGCCCGATCCGTACGACCAGATCTCGCGCGTCTCGGGAAAGTGCACGATGTACTTGGTGATGCGATTGCACGGCCAGCGGCTGTCCTTTTCTCCCGGAACGCGCGGTGCGCCGACCGAATGAACGCACGGCACGAACTTGCCGTCTGCACCTAGCACTTCAAGTACCGCGCTTCCCATGCGTGTCATGGTGCGCATGTTGATCGCGACGTAAGGACTGTCGCTAATTTCAACGCCGATGTGTGCAATCGGGCTGCCGAGCGGACCCATTGAAAATGGGATGACATACATCGTGCGGCCTTTCATGCAGCCGCTGAACACGAGTTTCAGCGTGGTGCGCATGGCCGCAGGCGCTTCCCAATTATTGGTTGGACCCGCGTCTGCCTTTTTTTCGGAGCATATAAACGTGCGATCTTCTACGCGCGCGACGTCGGAAGGATCGGAGCAAGCGAGATAGGAGTTCTTGCGTTTGGCGGGATTGAGTTTCACGAGCATGCCGCTCGTGACCATCTCCGCGCACAACCGGTCGTATTCCGCTTGCGAGCCATCGGCCCAGTGGAGGTGATCCGGTTGAGTTAGGTTGGCGATGTCGGCGACCCATTGTTTGAGGCGCTCGTGTTTGACGGCGGCGGGAGCGCCGACGGATGCGGATGAATAAGTCGTCATGCAGCCACTCTCCAAAACTAATTCAGTTGTCGCGAATAGGTAGCGACGGACTCAAATGCCAGAATGTCACTCACCGGCCAGACGTGCGGCGACGTGTGCCGCTGTTGTCTTCGAGTGCGAAGGGTTTGCCCGTGCGCTCTTCGATGTATTTACGCATCAAGCGCCGCACCACTTGCGACGGCGTCGCGTCTTCCTCGGCGCACAACCGCTCGAAAATCTCTTTCTTGCGCGGGTCGATCAGGATCGTCAGCCGCGCGGTGCGATCTTCTATGGCCAAAGGAACCTCACATCAGGTGACAATTTAGTGTGTGTAAGATTATAATAAAATGCACATGTACGCAAACCGAAGATTTCCGCATTTGCTTGCCAAAGCTGCCGCTTCTCAAATTGAGCGAGCAGCATCGTTGTGACGCACCCATTCGACGCGCCCCTGACTCTATGTCTAGTGCTTCTGACGGCGTGGGGTGTGATTGGGCTTGCGGGTTTGGCCCGGCCGATGAGCGTTGTCTTTGTGGGGCGCGTGCTCTTTCCACTCGGCGCGGTGTGCGGCGCGGCCTTGGCAGTCGTCGCGGCGATGAGTCTTTCGACCGTGCCCGAACACCAACTGTTAGTGATTGGGTTGCCGGACTTACCCATTCATCTGCGTCGCGATGCGCTGACCAGTGTGTTTTTGTTTCTACTCGGTGCGGCGTCGACCGGCGTTTCGCTTTTTGCCGCCGGTTATTTCCGCAGCGGCGAAGGCACGCCGCCGGGTCTTCTGTGTCTGCAATATCACTTGTTTCTCGCCAGCATGGGATTTGTGCTGCTGGCCGACGATGCGTATGGCTTCATGCTGGCGTGGGAGACGATGGCGTTGTCGTCGTACTTTCTGGTCACCACGCAACATCGCATTCCGGAAATTCGCAGCGCTGGATTTTTGTATCTGCTGATCGCACATCTCGGCGCGATTGCCATTCTGCTTAGCTTTGGTGTCATGCAGGGTGGCAGTTGGCACTTTACGTTCGATGCCATGCGTACCGCGAAGCTCGATCCGATGTGGTCCACCGTCGCGTTTCTACTAGCGCTTGGCGGTTTCGGCGCAAAGGCGGGCCTCGTACCTTTTCATGTGTGGCTGCCCGAAGCGCATCCCGCCGCACCCTCGCCTGTGTCTGCGCTACTGAGCGGCGTGATGCTTAAGACGGCGCTGTATGGAATTTTACGAGTGAGTTTCGATTTACTTGGCCATCCGGTTTGGTGGTGGGGGCTCGTGCCGCTCGCGCTTGGACTGTTTACTGCGTTGTATGGCGTGATCTTCGCGGCGGTGCAGACCGATATGAAGCGGCTGCTGGCCTATTCCTCTATCGAGAACATTGGCATTTTATTCTCAGGACTCGGACTTGCCGTCGTATTCACCGGAGTGGGTATGCACGCCGCCGCGGCGCTCGCATTGATCGCCGTGCTGTATCACGCTTTGAATCATGCATTCATGAAGAGCTTGTTGTTCTTAGGCACCGGTGCGGTGCTGCATTCAACCGGAGAACGTAATCTCGGACGGCTCGGCGGGCTCATTCATCGCATGCCGTGGGTGGCGTGGCTGACGCTCGTCGGGGCGCTGGCGATTGCGGGGTTACCGCCGCTGAATGGCTTCGTGTCCGAATGGTTGCTGTTGCAAGCATTCTTGTATGCGCACGAAGTGCCGCAAACCTTCGTCAACATGTTGTTGCCTTTGGGTGCGGCTTTGCTCGCGCTCGCGGCGGCACTCGCGGGCTACGTGATGGTGAAATTCTTCGGCGTGATCTTTCTGGGGCAACCGCGCGAGCAAAGTTTGCAAACCGCTCATGATGCTGGCGTGATCGAGCGTGTTGGACTTGCATGGTTGGCGCTGGGGTGTGTGCTACTGGGTTTGTTTCCCACTGTTGTCATCTCGTATCTCAGCGGGGTTACGCAGCAGCTCGGTCTTGGGACGGTTCCGACAAACGATGCGCCGTGGTGGCTGTTAGCGCCGCTGGCCGAACGCCAAGTGTCATATGCACCGCTCGTGTTTGTTGCGCTCATCGTAGCGATCATCGCGCTGGCTTTTCTAGGCGTGCGACTTTTCTATCATCAGCGTGTGCGGCGAGCTGATGCCTGGGACTGTGGCTTCGGGCGACTCAACAGTCGCATGCAAGACACGGCCGAAGGGTTTGGCCAACCGATTCGCCATTTGTTCCAGCCGTTCTTCGCGATGGTGCGCGAGTTGCCGAGCGCGTTCGATACAGCACCACGGTATCGCGTCGTGATCGGCGACCGCATTTGGCGCGGACTCTATTTGCCGCTCGGCGTGCTCGTGCAACGTGTCGCGAGCAGCGTCGCTTGGTTACAGCAGGGACGTATCGCCACGTACTTGCTGTACAGCTTTGTCACGCTCGTGGTGTTGTTGGCCATCATGCTATGACCATACTCGACTGGTTCGTTCAAATTCTCGAAATCATCGCAGCACTCGCCGCCGCGCCGCTGTTATTGGGTTGGGTGAATCAATGTCGAGCGTGGTTGCAGAATCGATCCGCGCCCAGTGTGCTGCAACCCTATCGTGGCATTCGTAAGTTGTTTCATAAAGACGCCGTTATCGCGCGCAATGCATCGCCGCTGTTTCGGTTGGCTCCTTACGTCGTCTTCGGAGCGATGGCCACCGCCGCCGCGATCATTCCATCTATTGCGACAAAATTGCCGGTGATTCCAGCGGCCGACGCGATCGCATTGGTGGGGTTGTTCGCCACCGCCCGCGTATTCATCTCGCTTGCCGCGATGGATAT